>JAPDPX010000006.1:300000-500788 GCA_034506255.1 candidate division KSB1 bacterium
CACGGGCTGGTCCAGGTGAATGCCCGCACCGACCAAACCGGCGAGCGCTTGCGCCATCAGACCGCGTTGCTGCAGCGTGCCGATAATGACGAACAGCGCGATGAACAGCATGATGAGATTCCAATCCACCAGCGCAAACAATTTTTCGGAGGGATTGCGGCGCGAGGGCAGCAGCAGGGCGGCGGCGGCCAGCGCGCACAGATCACGGCGCCAGCCGAGCAGAAAAGCCACGAGCAACAAGCCGGTGATCAGCAGTGTTTTCTTGATCGAGCGATAATCGGGTTTGAAAGCCGTCAGCTCGTGCGGCAACATGGCGGGACCGGCGGGCTCGTGGCCGGCGGTGAATTCGGCGCGATAAATCCAGCGCACCACCAGCACATTGGCCGCCACCCCGAACAGCGTCACGGGTGCCAGCAACAGCGAGTATTGTCCAAAATCCAGGCCGGAAATCTGGCCGATGAACATGTTTTGCGGATTGCCAATCAGGGTGGCGACGCTGCCGATGTTGCTGGAGGTGGCCAGGGCAATCAAGTAGGGCAGGGGGTTGCGTCGCGCGGTTTGCGCGACTTCGCACAGCACCGGTGTGAAGGCGAGACAAACAATGTCATTGGCAAACACGCCCGACAGCACGGCGCTGGCCAGCACGATGCCGATGAGCAACGTAAACGGGCGGTGGGCAAATGCCAGCACCTGCCGGGCCACCAGCCGGTAGAAGCCGGCCACGCGCAATTGCGCCGAGAGAATCATCAAGCCGAACAACAACAGCAGGGTGGAATAGTCGATGGTGGTCGTTGCCTGTTCCACGGACAACGCACCCGCCACCATCATCATGATGGCACCCAAAATGGCGATGCCGGTGCGGTTGATCTGTAAGCCGGGCAGCCGGCCGCCGGCAATGCCGAGATAGGTGGCGACAAAGATGAGAACGACGAGAGAGTTGAGTGACATGAGCAGGCTGACACGAATCAAAGACGGCTTCAGTGCTTGCAACAAAGGCGGGACAAAATAACCGCAGGCGGGGGCAAAGTGCAAGGGATAAAAATCTCCCGACAACCGCGTCTTTGCCAATGGCACGATTTCTCACGCCGCCGTTCAATCCCGCGAGTGACCGTCGGCAGACTTTTATCCGGGGAAATTTGCCATCCCGGTATGGGCATCCATCGGGATGAAAATGGACTTTCCGTAGTCGTGCCTTCCGGCACCGACCCTGAGGGTTCGGTATTTTCGTGGCAACCAATAACGATTCAGCTCCCTAATTTGATCGGCCACGGCTCGGCCGTGGCATTCCTACAGTTTTCTTGATAATTTGCCATGTGCATTCGCCCCCCATGACGATGAAAATGCAGCGCGGACATCTCTTCTGCAGGCGGGCAGGAAGCCCGCGTTACGACATTTTTGTGGTCATTCCCGCCGCACTGTCTGCCTTTCAACGGGTCCCACCGCGCCGCCAGCGCAGCGCCACCTCCGCCACGCGCCGGCCCAGGGCCTCGCCTTTGACGAGAAATGGCGCCGCCACCAGCGTTGAGTCGCGGGTTGCACTGAAAGGCTCCTCTGCCACGACCGCCGAGGCGCCGAAGGCCGAGCGCCAATCCGGCCCGCCCACCACGATCATGCCGAAGATCAACATGGCGTGCAGAATGTTCATCTGCACCAGTTCTTCACCGGCGGAAATGCCACCGGCCGTGACAAAGGCCGCGCCGATCTTGTCGCGCAGCGGGGCGCCCGCAAACGGCCAGCGGTTGATGAACGCTTGCAGCGCCGGTGTCACATTGGCATTGTGCACCGGACAGCCGAGAATCACGGCATCGGCAGCGAGCACCCTCGAGGGGGAGGCTTGCGCGACCGGCAGCAATTCCACCACCGCGCCGCGCACGTGGCGCGCACCCCGCGCCACGGCTTCCGCCAGCGCCGCAGTGTGACCATGTTCGGAGTGGTAAACGATGAGCACGGTCACGCTGTCCTGGCCGCGCACCTCGCCGCGCAGCGCCAGCAGCGCGAGCCAGCAAAAAGCGAGAACGGTTGTCATGGGGCTCCCTTGTGCGGAATCATTGCCGGAAAACGGCCGCTCACCTGATGCGCAGGTAGCTGCGGAAGGCAGGATGTATGATGAAGGATTCAGCCTGTGCGATGTTGTAGTCCGGGTCTTTCGCGCTTTGCCAGTGCTTGCCGTGGCTGCTGCATTTGAGAAAGCCGATGTCATAAAGAACCTGGGCCAACTCGTCGGCATTGCGTATGTTTTCCAGCCAGGCCGGTCGCCGCGCCGGCCGTGGGTCGGTGAGTGCTTCCTCCAGCAGGTTGCGTAAGCGCGCCGCCGGAAAGCGTGGCGGCCCGCCGAGAAAGCGCTGCAGCACGTTTTCCTTCAGGCCGGGATAGGAGAAGAGAAATTCATTGCAGAGATCGTCGATTTTCCAGCGCGAGTATTCGCGCTCGCAACCGAGGATGTCTTCAACGGTAATCTTGGCGTGGCCCCGGCCATGGGCTTTCTCCGCGGCCAGCCGGCAGAACTGCAGCACCTCGCGCGGCCGCAGCAGGCTGCGTTCGATGATGTAAGCCGGCACGTTGCTGAGGGTGGGATGCGGCTCGAATACAGTTTCCCACACTTCGACCGCGCTCAGCGGGCGTTTTATCTTGCGGTTCACACGAATGCGCTGCGCCACCAGTTCGATGATCTCCCGGTGGTCCCAAAAAATGTGCTCCTGATACTGCCGGTATTTGTCCACGTGCTGGAATTGGCGCGTCACCGAGTCGTACATGTCAGCGCGGAAGAAGACGATCAGCCGCACCGGGATGTTGGGCTGGCAGATTTCATACACCGCCAGCAACAGGCCGCGCACAAAGGCATTGGCTTCGGCGGAGTTGTCCCAGCCCTCGTCGAGGTTGTCGATCAAAATATAAACGCCCTGCGGCAGATGGCGCGCGATGAAGCTGGCGAGCGGCACCCGCAGATTTTCCATTTCCGTTTCCACCGCAATGGGATCGAAGCTGCGCCCGGGGCGGCGCACACTCACCGGCCCGATGCCGAGTTCGAGCTGTTCGAGAAAGAGTGCCGCGGTCTTCAGCAGGCGGGCAAAGGGGCTGGGCTCGCTGTGGTTGTAGTGCTTGTGCACGAATGCCGCAATCCTGGCAAACTCCGAATCATGCTCCTTGCGGCTGTAGCGCACCAAGGCCAGCGCGGTCTCACACAACAGGCCGTAATACCACACGCGCTGCAGCACCACGTCGGACTCGCTGCCCCAGCGCCAGAGATCGTGCAGGTCCATTTTCAAAGCGGTGAACTGGATGCGTTGTGGCGAGAGGGGCACACACAGCGCGCCGGTCTTGGGGAGCTGCTTTTGCAGTTGCTGGCAAATCGCGCTTTTGCCTGCGCCTTTGCGGCCGACAATGAAGCGCTTCTCCCCGGAAAGGGCCATGCGATACGCGGGCGTTTCGATGAAGTATTCGGAAAGGTGGGCGTCGTTTTCCGCCACATCATCGCCGAAAAGTCGTCGCAGCATGAGATTTCCCATCCCAGAGTGGCACGGCAGAAATGCGTACCCCGTCACATGGGGCGTGTTCCACGGGGGGAGTTGCCAGTAATGATAGCGACTTTGGTGGGAAATGTCAAGCGGGGGGCCGGTGGCAAAAGCCGGGAGCGGGGCTGCGGGCCGCCCTTCTCCCGGCCAGCGTCGGGATTCTTACCCCGGCAGGATCATCACAACCGCGACGAGGCCGGGAGGCAGCGGCCGGAAGGACAAGCCCGGGCTTGCGTCTGCTGTCCGTAGCCTCCCCGCGGCGAATAAAGTGGTTGCGGCGACGGCCGCGTCAGGAAATGACGGCGAGAATGTCGTCTTCGGACAAAATCAGGAATTTTTGACCATCGTATTCGAACTCATCGCCCGCCCACTTCGAAAATACGATCTTGTCCCCGGCCTTGACGGTCAATTCCTGGCGGGTGCCATCCTTCCTGATCTTGCCCTTGCCCACCGCCAGCACTTCCCCCTTCATGGGTTTCTCGGCGGCCGTATCGGGAATGATGATGCTGCCGTGCTTCTTGACGTCGTCTTCCAGGCGTTTGATCATCACACGATCATGCAAAGGTCGAATGGTGAATGCCATAACCTACCTCCTTGTGAGTCATTGGAAGAGTTATTCCACCACGCCGACTTCAGGATTTGAAGATCGGCTCGAGCTGGCGTACGGAACAGGGATGCCCGCCGTTTTGATATTCGCAGTCATCCCAGTAGAAGCACTTGATTGAACAAATCGGCGCCTGTGCCTGCAAATGCAACTCGGGATATTCCGCGCGCTGCTCCAGCAACTGCCGGCGCAGCCGGCGTTTTTCCCAAAAACTTTTGACCACGGAATGCGTGCCCAGCAGCTTGACGCTGATGAGCCGGGCGAGATCCTGGGCGGCCGGCGAGCCGGGATCCGCCAGCAGGAAGGGTTTCAACTCGCGCACCGCGGTGCGCACGGCCGGATCATGGGAGACAAAACCGAGATAATCGACCTCCAGAGCGAGCAACTCCGCGGCCGCGGTTTGAATCGCCAGCCCCTCTTTGAGGTCATCCTTCTCGCGCACCATGTTCAAAATCAATTTCACGCGCTGGGATTCCACCATCGTCTGCATCAACCGGCCGGCCTCCGGCGCCGCGGCGCGGACCTTGTCGAGCAACTGGCTGGTGGTCAGATTCAGGCGGCCGGGTTTGTCCACCTCTTCATCGTTAAGGATGGCGGTGACCGCGGGATTGTCCTGGAACGCCAGCCGCAAACGCCGCAGTTGGCAAACGCGCAGAAAGTTGAAGCATTCCTGAATGGCGGTCGGTTCGGGATTGGTGACGACAATACCCTCATCCGCCGCCAGAAAGAAATCGATGACGTTGTAGGAGGAACCGGCGCCAAGATCGAGCAGGATAAAATCGGCCGGGATGCTGCGCAGTTGCTTGATGAAGCGCAGTTTCTGTGCGTATTTGGGATTGGCCAGACCGAGCGTGCCGCAGGCGCCGCTGATCAGGCGCAGCCCCGCAATCGGCGTGGGCAGGGCAATGTCATTGAGATGATCAACCTTGAGCGTGTAAAAGTCGTGAAAGGTCCGTTCCGGTTCGAGCATGCCCATCACTGTGTGCAAGTTGGCGCCGCCCAAGTCGGCATCGACCAGCACCACCTCCCTGCCCAGACTGGCGAGGCCCACCCCCAGCGAGGCGGTCAGCACGGTTTTGCCGACCCCGCCCTTGCCGCCGCCCACGGCAATGATGCGCTTGCCGCCTTCAGAAGGGGCATTGGCCCCGCTCTCGAACAAGGGTTGCAGCGAGCGCAATTCCGTGGCCGGCACCCACCGGCCGTCTTCATCATCCCACACCTCATCGGAGGGCCGAAAGCCGCCCGTGCTCGCCAGCGAGCGCAATTCCTGCGGGGAAAACGGCCCGTATTGTTTGTCGTTCACCCGGACAAAGACATCATTCCACGCAGCGGTGTCATCCATCAGACTCATTCGCTCTCCTGTGCACATGCGTCCTAAAATTTGAAATCATCCAATGGTAGTACTGCCAAACGCCGCGTTTGCGGAGGGCAGGGCGGAAGGCGACTCACCGGCGGGCGGGCGCCGCTTTGGCCACCTGCAACACGCCTTCGGCGATGGCACCGGCAATGGCCGCCTGATTGAACTCCGAGGCAAGAAACTCGAGTTGGGCGGGGTTGGTGAGAAATTCCGTCTCGACGTGACATGCCGGCATATTGGCATGACGGAACAACAACAAATCCCTGGCCTTCACCCCGCGGTTGAGATGGTTGCTGAATTTGGCCATCAGCGCGGCTTGGATGGCACGCGCCAGCTTTTCCGAAGCCGGGGAATGCAGGCGATGCCAGGTCTCCATGCCTTCGGGGTTGGGATCGGAAAACGCATTGCAATGAACGCTGACCAGCAAATCAGCCGCGGCGCGATTGGCAATTTCCGCACGCCGGCGCAAATCCTCCGCTATGCTTTCAGCCAGGTGCACATCGCTGCTGCGCGTCAGAATGACCTTGTGGCCGGCGGCCTTGAGCAGATCCTTCAGTTTCAGGCAAATCGCGAGCGTTACGTCCTTTTCGCGCAATTCGTAGGGTGCCGTGCCGATGGCACCGGTGAAGATGCCACCGTGCCCCGGATCAAGCGCGATAATCATGATCACGCAACCTCACTTGTGCCCCGCTGAGCAGCCTGCACACTCCCACTCCGTGATGATTGAACAAGGTATTTGTGGTTGTCAGTCAGATTCAATCTCCTCGAATCGCCCTCTACTTTTTCGCAAGCTCGTTCTCCCTCCGCTCATCCCGCAACACGCAGCCTCAGCCCAGGGGCTGGCTGGGTGGGAAGACGGCGGATTTTGCCCTAGCCGGGATGCGGCTGCAATGGAAGAAGAACAGGTCCTTTGTTTGATCAAAGGAACTCCTGCAAACAGCACAGCCCTGCATTTCATAACTTCAGCCGCAACCAATATATACTGGCGATCTCCGCAAGTCAAGCGGAAATTCGGCGCTGGAATACTCTCTCAGCCTTGTGGGAAGTGACGGGAAGTAAAAATAGCGCAAGCTAAAGACGAAATCTCCTTACTCCTGACCGCAACCGTGGGAGGATTTGAAGCCGCTCGACAAGGTTAACATGGTTTATGAAGGCCCAAGAACTCCCCCACCCCATCTCTTGAGATCTGAATTTTGCACCCAGATTGATTCATTCAGCATCGAACGCCAATTTGATCGCGACGCCCAACCACCCAAGGAATACGGCATAAAATTTTGCCGGCCACCGTGCGGTCAACTCCGGCAGGGGTGCACTTCACACACGCCACTTCTTCAGGATTCGAGCAAGCCAGCATGCAAAATTCAGGCAGCACAACCGCCCTTCAACCCTCAGGATTAGGATCAAACACAAATTATCCGCCCACGAAAGCAGAAATCCCACGGAAAAAGCCATTTCGTGGCAGGCCATTTTCGTGGGAGAGGAGCCGTGAGGCCTTCAGCAAACGGGTGAATTTCGAAGTCAGGGCCGGGCCACATTCGAAAAAGCCTTGCTTGACTTCGGGCGGAACAACTGACGGCGCTTTGTGCACACGCCATTTCTTCCAGGGAACAGCAAGCCGGCATGCAAAATTCAGGTAACAAGGCAGAGATTCACCCCCGATGTCAAGATCAAACTCCGAAATCCGCCCACGAAAGCGAAGTCCCGCGAAAAAGCACTTTCGTGGGAGGGTGTTTCCGTGAGAGCAGATATGAGTCGTTCTCAACATCAAACACAAACATTCCGCCCGGGAAAGCAAAACGCCCGCGCAAAAAGCCATTTCGCGGGAGCGCATTTTCCTGCGAAAAGCCGCAACGATGCCGCCAGAGGGGACGCAGGGGAATGGGCAGATTGGGCGGTTCATTTGGCAGAAAAAGACTCTGCCGCTGGGCCGGGAGAGGACGGCCGCGGCAGAGTCCAACACGATAGAGGGAGAAATTCGAAGCGTGTGCATTCGGGATCGGGAGCCCCGTGACAATGTTCCTGTCACGGCCAGCCCGTTGCCGCAAGATCGCCGGAGCTTTCACCGCCACAGCTTCGGTTCCGCCGGGAGGGGAACGTTTTCACACGGCTGTCAGCTCAACTTGCTTGCGCGCTGCAATTCGGCAAGCTGCTGTCGCGCAAATTGCCGGTCTTTGAGGGGCAGGCCGGCGGGCAGCGCCAGGGCAGCTTCAAAGTGGCGAATGGCTTTGTCATGTTGTCCCAGGTGTTCGGCCATCACGGCAGCGCGGACGTGAAACTCCGGCCGCGGCGTACGCAAGCGCAGGGCCTGTTCCATCAAGGGCAGGGCTTCGGCAGTCTGGCCGATGCCATGCAAGGCCCAGGCATAAGTGGCCAGGACCTCGATATGAGCCGGCCGGCGTTCATATTCACGGCGGGCGCGCTGCAGGGCCTCCTGCCGGTGCACATCATGTTCGAGGCAGAAACGCGCGAACTCGAGATCCACGTTCCAGCCCTGCGCTTCATGCTGCCGGAAATTTTCCAGCACCTGTTCAATCATTTCGCCGGCGCTGGCGGCGTCGCCCTGCTCGCGATAGAGTGTGGCGAGCTGTTCGAGAAAGCCGTGATCCGGAGTCGCGCGGTAGGCTTGCTTGAGCAAGTTGACGGCCTGCGCGTGTTGCCCGCGTGCGGCCTGAACCTGCGCCAAGCCGGCGAATGCATAGGCGTAATTCGGCCGCTCCTGCAAAATGCCGTTGTAAAGATAGGCGGCAGTGTCGAGCTTGCCCTGGATGAAGTAAAGCTTGCCCAATTGATACAACACCCAGGCACGATTCTCCTGGCCGAACACGCCGGCGTCACAGGCCATTTTCATGACCTGGCAGGCGCCGGCGAGATCGCCGTGCAGCTCGCGCAGATGGGCGGCGCGGGCATAGGCACGCAGATCCGGTTTGAGGCTGAGCATTTCGTCGCATACCTTGACGGCGCCGGCATAATCGCCCAGCTCCACCAGTGCGTCGCACAGCACACCGTAAAGGAAGGCGGTTTTGGGGGCGCGCACCAGTGCCTGCTCGGCCAGCGCCTTCGCTTCGGCAAACTGATGCAGGGTCAACAGCAATGCCGCCTTGGTGCCGAGCGCCAGGAAATGATCCGGATCACGACGCAACGCCTCGGCGAGCAGGCGCTGCGCGTGCGGCACATACTCGTGGTGCCGGCCGGTGATGCGCGCCTCCTGCAGGAAGATCTCCGCGAGATGCACGTAGTGCGTCACGATTTCCGGCTTGCGCCGAATCTCATACTGATAATACTCCACTGCCTTCTGCGCGTTGAGGAACTCGGCACCGGGTCGCGGACTCAGCCCGGGCAAGGGGGGCTCCGCTGCGGGCCGCTGAGTGATCAAGTAGGCCCCCAACCATAATATCAGAAAGCCGGCAATGGCCGCCGCGATTTTTTGATTCCTGTTCCAATGACGCATAGTCGCCTCTGTCGTTCCAATCCACACGCTGCGGGCGTGTCGTGCTTGCCGTACCTCCCGCCTCGCGCAGGCTGTCTGACCGCCGGCAGACAGGATGTCTGTGCTGCATTTTGCCGATGGCAAGCACTCCTACTCTTACTCTGGGGATTGTCCCGAGTGAGAGTAAGAGCAGGAGTTGGTTTGGGAGTTAGACCACCCGACTGTGTTACTTCACCAGGATCGCCTTTTTGGCGGGCAGGACTTGATTGCCGACCTCCAGGCGGTAGTAGTAGGTGCCGCTGGCGAAGCCTCTGCTGTCCCAGGAGACAGTGTAGGTGCCGGGCTGATGCGGTCTGTCCACCAGCGTTGCCACTTCCTGTCCCATGGCGTTGAAGACCTTCAATTTTACCACTTCCGGCCGTGCGACATGATATTGGATCTGCGTGGCAGGATTGAAGGGGTTGGGATAATTCTGCTCGAGCAGAAAGCCGTTTGGTACGCCGAGACCCAGGCCGCGGCTTTGCACCAAAGTCGGCGCATCCGCCACCAGCTTCTTGACATAATCATAGCCGCGATGGGGATTGGGCAGATACGGAAACGCAGTCGAAATCGGCAGATCGTTTCTGGTCGGCCCGGCATTGTAGAGCAATTCGGCCAGCAGCTTGGCAGAAGCCAGATCCGAGTAATTGGCTTGCAGGGCATCATCAAAGGGCAAGCCCACCGCTGCCAACACCAAACCGCCGACTGCCTGCAGCTCAATGGTGGTGACGTCGTCTTCCAAACGACGGCCATTGGGAAAGCCATCCATGTGGGGAATGGCTTCGATGTTGGTATTGGTGTTGTAGGGCGAGGTGGTCAGGCCGAGCACGGCGGCCCGCACCAGCCCAAAGCGCGCATTGACGCTGTACTCTGCCGAGGTGCGCGCGGTCACCGGCACGGCCATGTTCAAGCGCAGCATGTCGCCGCCATAGAACACGCCGTTGTCGTTGGTGATGGGCAGGAAGTTGTTGATAAAGGGTTTGCCGGCGCTGAGCGGGCCGCCGGTTTTGCCGGTGGCAAGTTGATAGGGAATGGCATTGGGCACGCCAAAATAGAAGATGGGAAAGATATCGATTCGCCGCGGTTCACCCGGCGCCACGAGCGCGGTTTGCAGCGGCACACTCGCATGCTTGGGACCGGTGGGCACGGCGAGTGCCGTTCCGGTGAAATCAATGCCGGGAATTTTGGCGGCGGCGAAGGCGCCGTCTTTACCGTTGCGAAAATCAAAGCCGGGCGTGCTGTAGCCGGGAATCACGCCAATGGCGGGATAGGATTGCGTCTGAATGCGCAGGGGGGAGAGCGCCGGCACCGCCCCGCCAAACTGGCTGTCATCCATGTAGAGTGCCAGCTCGGGATTGACGAAGTAGGGGATGAAGTTCTGCTCATCGACGCTGTAGGGCGTGACCGCGTTCCAATAGTCCTTCATGCCGATCGGGATCACGGCTTCATTGGTGAGCGGCATGCCCAGCCGTGAGACCTGCACCCATTCGCCGCTGTACGCCGGCTTGGAGCCCGGGCCTTCCGGCTGCAGGGTGGTGACTTTCTGGCGGCTGGCGGAGGCCCACACGCCAATGACGAAATCGCCATCCAGGATATTGGCGGCTTGCGCGGCCGTTTTGCCATCCTTTTGCAGCTTGCTGATCGGGATGTTGAGCACGATGCAATGCACGTTGTAACCCGCCACCGCATCGCGGGCGTTGTTGGGATCCGCCTCGTTGCTGCCATATGCGCTGCGCGTCTGGCCGAGGTCGAACACACCGCCGAGATCAACAAAGAACACGTCATCGCGCGGACCGCAAAAGACCTTTTCGCCGTCGGGCGAACTGGTGTTGATCGCCTCCTGCACCACCTGATCATAGGTCTTGCCCAGACCCGCCGGGCTGCCCTCGAACGAGCGCGGGCCAATGTTGTTGGGCGGCACGATGCCGTTGCTGATCATCGTGTTCCAGGTGAGGCCGCCGTCCACGCTCTTTTCCATCGTGTAGGTCGTTTTGAGATTTTGTTTGCCCAGGCGAATGTTGAAAAACGTGGTGGGGTCTTCGTTTTGCTGACGGAACGTAAAGCGATACGTGATGTCGTCTTTCGCCGAACCCAGCGGGCCAACTGAGGTCTTGTTCTTGATGTGAATTTCGTAGCGCACGCCTTCCGCAAAAGTCACCCAGTTGGGGCCGCCTTCGGGCAACTCCAGACCGATGTAGCCGGCCACGATCGTCACATAGTTGGGATCATCGGGCGAGCGGAACACCCACAGATCGGTATTGTCCGCCAGCGGATCGTTGGCAATCAACGGCGCCTCACGATGGCTGGAGGCCTCAATGGTCGGCATCTGGTGGTGCAGCAACCACACCAGCGCGACCAGCAGCGTTGCCAGCGCAATCAAATACTTCCGCATACACACTTCTCCTTGGCTGTTGGGTGAGTGTTGGTGAGATTGATCAAAGCGTGCGCACTGCGCCGGCAGTCAGCGATCCGGACCGCAGCCTGTAATGCGAGCAGGGCATACTCCATCCCGGGATCAAGCAATCGCGGCCTGTGGCATTCTTCCCGCAACGCTCAGTTCAGATACGAAGTGCCTCGCAAAACGGATTCAAAGCGGGCGGGAGGCGGCACGCGGGACGGGACAGCCCGGCGAGCAGGGGATGTGCCACCCCCTGCAACACGAAAATGCCCGATCACACCAGCGCCAGCGCGATCGGAACAAACCAACAACAACGACGGTGCGCCCGGCATGCCGGTTGAGCGCGCCAGCGGGCGACGCGGTTTGCCCGGCCGGAAAAGTTCCGGCGGTGGGTATGACCATCAAACCGACGGTCAACGGCATGGGCAGCGCAGTCGAATGGTGCGTGAAAAAAACCAAAGCAGCAGGCACAAGCAATTTCTGCCACCGCGCCTGCTCCGCCGGTTGGCACCTGAATTTTGCAGCGGTCGTGTTACCCTTGCCGTCTGCGATTGAAATCGCAGGCCCAAAACTCAACTCGCCGGGGCCGGCTTGTCAACCGAGTGATGGGCAGCCGTCTTCAGGCGGTTTCTGCTTTGCGCCTGAGAATTTATTCTCAGGCAAAGGGAGGCAATAAAGAAGATGCAAAATTCAGTTGGCAACAGTGGCGCTGTCTGAACAGCGCCGGCCCGCCGCGAACGCCTGTGCCTGCCGCCCCGTCGTTCACGGTGTCTTTTGCTTTCGCCGGAGTCGCGCTTCGCGACGGGCCAAATCTGCCTTGTAGGCCAGCAGGTGGTGCTGGCGGTGCAACTCTTCGATCTGGGCCAGAGCCCGCAACGCCCGTTGCACCACGGCATGGGCGGAGCGGTAATCGCGGCGGCGGTGTTCCAGGTGCTTGGCGAATTCGATGAACGGCAACGGATGAAAAGGAAAGTCTTCGATCAGGCGCTGCCACACGCGATTGGCGTCGTCATAGCGGCGCTGGCTTTTGTAGCAAAGGCCGAGCGCGAGATGATCCTCGAGGCGGTGCGGTTGCTGTTGAATCAACTCTTCGAACAGTTTGATGCTGGTTTCCAGCTCACCGGCTTCGCGATAGAGCCGGCCGACTTGTTGCAGCTCCTGGCGCGAGGCGGCAAATTGGAAGGGCGATTGCACCAGCCGGCCGATGCAGCCCACCAGTGCGGCGGTGGTCAGAAGGTCGCGGCGGTTGTGTGCCAGCACCTCGGGAAGCTGCCCGGCCCTGCCGGTGCGCACGAAATCGAAATAGATTTGCGGAATCAATGCACCGGGCACATCGGCGCGGCGCGGCGCGCCCAAAATCTGTGTCTCGAGATTGCCGAGCGAGCAATCCTGCAGCCGCGCTTTCCACAGCCGGCGGGCCGCGTGCAGAACGTCGAAATGCGGCTGTCCGTCGAGATCGATCGGCAGGCGATGCAGCACGGTGCGGGTGAGCAGCAGGGGGATGTCGAAACTCTTGCCGTTGAACGTGACCAGGCCGTGGCGTTCGGCGAGATGACGCTGCAACGCCGCCAGCATGGCGCGCTCCTCATGCGGCTGCCGCAGGAAGTATTGCCGTACCACGAAATCTTCCTGTTCGAAATAACCCACGCCCACCAGAAAAGCCAGCGTGCCGCTGCCGCCCGCCAGTCCCGTGGTCTCAGTGTCGAGGAACAACGCCCTGTCGGGTGTCAGGTGCATGACGCTGTCATCCTTCGCCGCGATGCCGAGCACCGCGCCGGGCAACTCGCGCAGCCGGGCGAGCGTGATCACGCCATGGGGCTGGTGCAGGGGGTAGCGTCGTTCAACCACGAAGCAACCTTCCTGCTCACTGCCACCCAGCAGTTGTTCGAGCGGCGGGGCCGGCGGGGCCGGGGGGGTTTTGTCGGGACGCGGCACGCGCTCCAACTCGCGCAGTTTGTCCTTGAGGCTCATGGTCATGCGGGCTTGCGGCAGGTGGTGGCGTCAGGTGATGGGAGCAGAGGGCCGGTGAGCGGCCAGGGCGCGGAGTTGTTGTTTGTAAATCTCACGGATGCGGAGGAAAACCGGCTCATAGCGACCGCTGCGAAAATCGGGAAAGCTCCACGGCAGGGCGGTGAAACGGCCCTTCTCATAGTGCAGAGTCAGGTCGGCCCACACGCCGTCGCTGAGATAGATTTTGTAACCGTGATATTTCCACGAGGCGAGCACGAACTTGTCGGTATCCAAATAACCGGGGTCGAGATTCACGCGGCGCCGGCCGGCCTCGGCAAAGCGCTGTTCCAGGGCGTGGCTGCGCTGTTTGGCACCGGCCAGCGTTTGGGGCGAAACCAGATGCGCAAACGAGAGGAAGAGGCGGTAAAGAGGAGAACCCATTTCCGCATGGTAGTACGCCGTGAGGTCGAACGGAAAACGCGGGCTGCAGTAGTCGATCTCGCCGAAAGCCTGCACCAGCTCATGCCGCACCGCCGGCAGCAACTCTTCCCGGGCAAACAACATCGCGACAATCAGCTTGACCGGCCTGGGTTCATGCATAGGCACCATGCCGCAAAATAGAAGTTGGCATGCGCGAAAGCAAGGGCTTTTTCGGGCTTGCATGAGAGCGCGCCAATGGCTACATTGCCGCCCCAAATTTTGCTTCACCTGCCGCTGCCGGCCGCTGGTTGCGGCGCCATCCCTGTCCCGTCCCGTCCGCAGGATGCGGTGCGGCTGGCGGTGGACATCCCCAACAAGTGATCGGAATCCCAGTCGAGGACACGAGATTGCATGAACAGGAGAACCGCCCTTTCAACTTTGGGGAAGATACTGATTGGTTCGTTCGTTTTTTTGACGCCTGCACTGTCAGCCGTGCCCGGCACGGACAGTACGGCGCAGATGCAAGAAATCATCCGCCAATATGACGAGTATGTGGTCAAGACCCTGCAGGAGGCTGATATTCCGGGGGCGGCCATCGCCATCGTCAAAGGCGGCAACATCGTTTATTTGAAAACCTTCGGCGTGCGCGAGTTCGGCCGACCGGAAAAAATCGATCCCCATACGGTCTTCCGCGTTGCCTCGGTGTCGAAAGGTTTCGCCGCCATTCTCACCGCCCTGTTCGTCGAGGAAGGCAAACTGCGCTGGGAGGATCCGGTGATCAAATACCTGCCGCGCTTTTCGCTGCGCGACGCCCAAAATACGCGCGCCCTGACCATCACACATCTGCTGAATCATACCACCGGGCTGCCGCCGCACACCTATGACCATCTCATCGAGGCCCAGGTGCCGTTCGAAAGCATCATCTCCCGCATCAAGGAGGTGCGCCTCAGTTGCGGGGTGGGAACTTGCTACGCCTATCAAAACGTGATGTATGGCCTGATTGGCGAAGTGCTGCGCCAGGCCACCGGCTACACCTATGAACATCTGCTGCTCACCCGCCTGTTCGTACCGCTGGAGATGTACGATGCCTCCAGCAGCCGGGAGGAGCTGCTCGCCAGCCGCAATCATGCCTCGCCACACGTGCGGCGCCACCGCGGCTGGCGCGTGCTCGAGGTCAAACCCACGTATTATTCGGTGCCCGCCGCCGCCGGAGTCAACGCCAGCATCACGGATTTGGCCAAATGGATGAGCGCGCTGCTGGGTGCGCGGCCGGAAGTGCTGCCGCCGACGGTGATCCGGCAGGTGACCAAACCGCTGGTGCCCACCCCGCGCGAACGCCGCCGGCCACACTGGAACGGCCACATTCGCGCCGCACACTACGGCCTGGGCTGGCGCATTTTTGATTACGCCGGACACACGCTGATCTTTCACAGCGGCGGCTTGCGCGGCTATGTCGCCCAACTCGCGTGGCTGCCGGAACACAACCTGGGCATGGCACTCCTGTCGAATTGCAGCGAAAGCAACGGTCTGATGCCGGCTTTTCTCGACATGTATCTCGGTTTGAACCGCGGGTTGCACGACGAAACCAGACAGTTCGAGGAGCGGGAACTCAACTAGCGACTAGCGACGGCCAGGGGATTGCCCGGCGGCTCAATTTCTCCCGTCAACACGCGGCGCTGCGACAGGCAGGGTTTGACAATGCCGTCTCGCTCACAAGATCCGGCAGGACGACCGTGAGAGGCGAAGCAGGGCTTTTTATCATCACACCGCAGACAGGTTTTTCTGCAGACCCTGTCGCCGCAGAAACAGTCCGCAGCCACGCGATGAGGCCGGGCGCCAGAGACGCGCGTCTTGCGGGCTGCTGATGAATGGCAGGCCGCCGCAACGTCCGCAGGGCCGGTCGAATAACATCCGCAGACATTTTCTCCGCCGACCACTGCAGGCGGGAAGCCTGCACTGCAAACTCTTCACAGGCTGATACCACCAGCCGGGATGGGAAAACCGACTCAGGCAACGGAGAAACGCTATGAAGATGATTCTGGCGTTTTGGTTCCTGCTGCACCCCTCCATCTTCGCCGCTCCGGACGACAGCAGCCGTGTGGCTGCCGTGCTGGACGACTTGCATGCCGCCGCCGCGCAGGCCGACGCCGACCGTTATTTTCGCCACTTTGCACCGAATGCCGTCTTCCTGGGCACCGACCCCGGTGAGCGCTGGACACTGGCGGAGTTCCGGGCCTTTGCCCTGCCCTATTTCGCCCAAGGCCGGGGCTGGACCTACACGGTGCAGAGACGCCACATTCAACTCGGACCCGGCCGGCAAACCGCCTGGTTCGATGAAATGCTGCGCAACGAAAGCTACGGCCTCTGCCGCGGCAGCGGCGTGCTGGTGAAAAGCGCGGGCGAATGGAAGATCGCACAATACAATCTGTCCATACCGATTCCCAATCACCTGGCCAGACAAATTGTGGCAATCATCCGGCAGCAGGAGCAGAAATAGTGTCCGCTTGCAATCGCGAACCACCGGGAGTCTGTTCCGGCAACGCCTGGCCGCGGCCGCAGAAGCCGCCGAAGTTCACGGTTCCCCGCGTTGAAAGAAGGCCCGGCCGGGGCGGGGAACTCGTGAGCAGACATGAATCAGCGGCAGCCGACCGGCCGCTGCCGCATTACAATCGCAGGGACGCATGACTTCGACTTCCTCCCCCCTTCAAGCCGCTGGCATCCGCTGGGATCTTTCGGATCTGTACCACGGGGTGGATGATCCCCGTCTCGCCGAAACTCTCCGGGGCGCGCGCGAACGCGCCGGCATCTTTCATCAAAACTACCACGGCAAAGTGGCGGGCGGCAGCCTTGCCGCCGGCGCGCTGCGGGCCGCCATTATGGAGCTGGAGGAAATTCAGGCGATGGTGCTGCGGGCGGAGGCCTATGCCTATCTTTTCTTTTCCGCCGACACCGCCAACGACGCCGGCAAGGCGCTGTATGCCAGATGCCAGGAAGTGCAGGCGGAGGTGCAAAACCTGGTTTTGTTCTTTGAGCTCGAGTTGCAGCAACTGGCGGAACCGGTCTTTACTGCACTGATCGCGCAGCCCGAGCTGGCGGACTACCGCCATTATCTCACCGGCCTCCGCCTGTTTCAGCCCTACATGCTCTCCGAAAAAGAGGAGCAGATCATCAACAAGAAGGATCTCACCGGCAAGCAGGCGCTGGTGAATTTCTTCACGGAATACACCGCTTCCTTCACCTGGCAGCTTGAAGTGGAGGGCCAAGAGCGGACCCTGACCGCGGAGGAGATGCGCCACCTGCTGCGCCACCCCGATCCGGAGCTGCGCGAACGTGTCAAACGCGCCTATGACGGCCGCTACGGCGACAACGCCGTCATTTTCTGCAATGTCTTCAACGCCCTCATCAAGGACCATGCGCTTGAAAGCGAGATGCGCGGCTACCCCGGCCCGATGGCGCCGGCCCACCTGCGCAACCGCGTGGCAGCGGAAATCGTGGACACCATGATGGCGGTGACCGCGGCGCATTATCCTCTCGCGCAGGAATACTACACGCTCAAAGCGCGGCTGCTCAAGCTGCCCAAAACACGCGGCTGCGATCTGGTGGCGCCGGTGGTGCCGCAGCGCACACGGCTGCCGTTCGCAGAGGGCCGGCGCCTGATTGTCAGCGCGTTCGAGGATTTTTCGCCGGAGATCGCCCGGCTGGCGGAGCAGATGTTTACACGGCGCTGGATCGACGCCGAAGTCCGGCCGCACAAGCGCGGGGGCGCCTATTGCCACGGCGTGATTCCGCAGCATCACCCCTACGTGCTGCTGAGTTACAATGATGATCTCGACAACGTCTACACCCTGGCGCACGAGCTCGGCCATGCGGTGCACGATCTGCTGGCGCGGCGCCGGCAGTCGCTGTTCAATTATCATCCCCCGCTGGTGGCTGCCGAAACCGCCTCGGTTTTTGCCGAGATGCTGCTCACCCGAAAGCTGTTGCAGGAAGTTGGCGACCGCGAGTTCCGCCTCACCGTCCTCACCGGCAAACTCGAAGATCTCTTTGCCACCATTCACACGCAAAACTACTACACCCTGTTCGAGCTGGATGCCCATCGTGCCGGCGCACGGGAACGCCTGTCCGCCGCACAACTGTGCGAGCTGTGGGTGAAACGCCGCCAGGAGATGTATGGCGAGGCGGTGGCCTTTCTGCCCGAGCAAAAGTGGTACTGGTCGGCGATTCCGCATTTCATTCACACGCGCTTCTACTGCTATGCTTACACCTTCGGCGCGCTGCTGGTGCTGGCGCTCTTTCGCCGCTACGAAGAAGAGGGCGCCGCCTTCGTTCCCCGCTATATCAGCCTGCTGGAGGCCGGCGGCTCCCGGGAACCGGAAGCGCTGGCGGCACAAATGGGGTTCGATCTGCGCCGGCCGGCGTTTTGGGAGAGCGGCTTTGCAGTGATGCGGACCATGCTCGCTGATTTGAAAACACTGCTCACGGAATCATCCGGCACACCTGCCCCATGAAACTCCTGTTCTCCGAAACGCCGCCTGATTATCAGCATTACATTTTTCCGTATGCCATTTGGGCCTTTCCCGAGGCGGGCGAAACCCCGCGCGATTTCTTCAGCCGCGGCTTCCTGCCCTCTTCCAGGAATCTCGACCGCTATTATCTCTGCCGCAGCGTGCGCGTCGCCCTCACCGGGTTCAGCCCCTCCTCGGAAAACCGCCGCATCCTCCGCAAAGGCGCCGGCCTGGCATACGAACTGGTGCCGCGCGACGCCTTCCGCTTCACCCCCGCCTGGCGGGACTTCTGCCTGACCTATGCCGACCTCAAGTTCGGTGCCGGCGTGATGACCGCCACCCGCCTCGACAATTTGATGCATGCCAAAATCACTTCACACCTCATGATCTTTCGCGACCCCGCGGCCGGCCGCGACATCGGTTTGGTGATGCTTTTTCTCGAGCCGCCGCACCTGGCGCAGTATTATTACGCCTTCTACGATCTCGACTATCATCACCGCAATCTCGGCATCTACATGATGACCACGGCGGTCGTGCACTTCGCCGAACAGGGCTTCGGGCATCTCTATCTGGGAAGCTGCTATTCCCGCAACGCGCTCTACAAGACGCAATTCAGCGGCGCCGAATTCTTCAACGGCGCCGGCTGGTCACGCCATCTCGAAGAGTTGAAATATCTGATCGCACGCAGTCAGCAGCCGCAAACGCAGCATCTCTTCGAAAGCGAGGATTATTTGCACCGCTTTTACGACGGCGATCTCGGCCGCGCCGTCGAGCGCTCGCTGTTCACCCTCAAATAAATCCGGGATCAGCCCCATGCCTGACGACAAACCGGCACCGCGACGATGCGCGGTCGCAGGGCAATCAACCACGGTCGGTCAGTCGCAGGGGCTTCATGCCCCCGGCTGCTGCCGCCGCGGGAAAACACGCCAGCGGCGGCGCCCCGGTTTGCTGCCCGGCGCGCTGGTGCTCATGCTGCTTCTGCCGGGCAGCGATCTGCACGCACAACCCACCTGGCCGGCCGCGGCACGGCAACTCCTGCCCGTTTTGCAGGCCGTGTCCGATTCCACCAATCGTCTGTTGCATGAGATCGGTGTGTGGCAGGCACAGGGCGGGCAATTGCGCGGCGCACAGCAGGCGCGCTGGGCGCTGTTGCTCGCCGGCCTGAATCAGGGCTATCAGCATTTGCTGACTTTCTCCGATGACTGGGAATTCGCCCGCCGACTGCCACCGTCACAATTTGCCAGCCGTTTCGACACGGCGGCGGCGCGCACGCCCAGCCGGGCGTTGTTGGTGCACACCGGGATGCTTCGTCTGCTGCTGGCGGCCGATCGCGCGCTGTACGCCATGATCGACACGCTGCGCCGGAGCATCGGCAGTTCCCTGGCGCTGCAGCAGCGGCTCAATGAGGGCAATCGCGCCTTCGGCCTGCAATACGGCATCTTCGAAAGCATGACGGCTGCCTATTTCGACGCCAGCCGCCAGCGCCGCACACGCAGCCGGTGGCGACAGTTGCACCATCGCCGCCGCACAGCGGGCAGAATCCTGCAGGACGGTGATCCGGCACTGCTGGCGGAGCTCGAGGCACTTTTGGCGGATCCGCGACTGTTGCAAATTGCCCGGCAAAACGAAATAGCGGCACGCGCGGCAGCAACGTGGGCCGCGGTTGCCGCGCTGCGGGCACCCAGC
Source organism: candidate division KSB1 bacterium (assembly GCA_034506255.1). Lineage (NCBI taxonomy): Bacteria > Pseudomonadati > Candidatus Zhuqueibacterales > Candidatus Zhuqueibacteraceae > Candidatus Coneutiohabitans > Candidatus Coneutiohabitans thermophilus. Next base: position 319,899 of record JAPDPX010000006.1, read on the forward strand.
GCAGATTTGGCCAGCCGCACGCTGCACAATGCCTCACAATTCTTCGGCAACCTGGTGGGCACCACTCTCTTCCGCCTCGCCAGTCTGGCGGGCATCGGCGAATGGCGCGGCCATGCCCTGCCCGCCATGCACCGCTACTACCCTTCACCAGACCAGCCGGCGGCTGCGGTTCATCCCGGGAAGGTGGAGGAGCTGGCAGCCGCGCTGCAGGCGGGTGACATCCTCTTCGAGAAAACGCGCTTCGCCATTACCGACAAGCTGATTCCGGGATACTTTGGACATGTCGCCATTTATCTTGAAAGCTATGAGGCCCTGCGTGCGCTCGGCATTTTCGAAACGGCTGAATTGCAGCAGGCGCTCAACGGCATGCCGCTGGTGGAGATCGAAGCCAAACTCGATGATTGTGCGGCTGCCCTGCAGCACCTGGCGGACAAACCGGAATGGCTGCAACTCGCCGCACTGCGCCGGCGACTGGCCGGCGAAAGCTATCAGGGCCGGCCGCTCAATCCCCTGCTTTTCGAGGCGCTTTACCGTCTGCGCGACCGCCACGGCAACGTGATCGAGGCGTTGCGTGACGGTCAGACCCTGGCCCCTCATACCGGTGGCGTTACGCTCAACCGCTTCGAAGATTTTCTGCATGTCGATGACTTGGCCGCCGTCCGGCTGCGGCCGGAACAGCGCACGCGCCACACCCTGGCCCGCTTCCTGGCGCTGGCATTGTTGCAATATGGCAAGCCCTATGATTTTCGCTTCGACGTCAACACCCTCGATGCCATCGTGTGCAGCGAGCTGATCTATCACAGTTTCGTGGAGGTGAATTTTGCCACGGAGACCTCGCTCGGCTCCCGCACCATTTCGCCGGATCACGTGGCGCAACAGGCCGGCGTGGCCACCACGCTTGCCGGTCAGCGGTTGCAACCGCCCTTCGCGTTGCAACAGTGGCTGGTGCAGGCCATGCCGTTCTATCCCCTGCCGGCGGCACACGCCCGCAGCGATTCCCTGGTGCAGCGCGCCTTTATGGCCCATGTTCGTGAGCAGCAGGGCGGCTTGCAACTCCTGAGCGATCGTGAGCGACGGGAGTGGACGGCGTTGCAGGATTCCGCTGCGCGGTGGCGGGCGCGGGAGAGCGAGCGCCTGCGGCGTCTGCCGGTGCCTGCCACGGTGCGCTGGCAGCCCCCGGCCGAGGGGCGTGCGGTACAGCGGCGGCGCGTGAATTTCTATATCGCACTTGCGGAGGAGCTCGCGCACGCGCGCGCGGCGGGTGCCAGTGCGGCCGGGCTTGCTGCCCGGCAGACGCGCGCGTTGCTGCAATACGCGCGGCGCGACAGTGCCGGCCTGGCGCCGGCAGAGATGGCACGGCTGCTCGCGGATGACTTTGCCTCCTGGCAGGCCGGTGCCGCCTATCGACCGGATTATCTCAACCTGCTCGGCGGTCCCGCACGTTTGGCATTGGCGGTGTTCGGGGCTGCCACGCTGCAACAAGACCAGGCCTTCGGTCGCGGTATCGGTTTGCGTCTGGCGGGCAACCATGAAGCGCCGCGTGTGGGCCTGGGTTTCACCCAGCACTACACCTTTCTGCCAGTCGAGCTGCTGCTGTTCGACGATCGCGGCCGGGAGCGTCAACGGTGGCAGGGTGGCGCCAGCCTGGCGCGTCTGCAAAAAAACTACACGCACGGCGGCCATTTGGCACTGCAGGCGCTGCACTGGCACAAATCCGCTTATGCCACCACTTTTGTGCCCTTCGCGCTGGCGGCGGGTGGTGACAAAGGTCCGCTGACCACGGCGCTGCATCTGGTTCGTCTTGGCAATGGCCATTACCGGGGCGGCCTCTATTTGGGAGAAATGATGCGGGTGGAATTGGGCGCGTGGGATTTTTATCACGGCCGGCGCGCCGGTGCGCTGGTGAATTTTCATTATGGCGCGCGGCTGCAATGCACTCTCGGCGCTTTCCGCGCTTTTGCCGAAGGCAGCCTGGGCGAGCGGCTGGGAGAGCTGGCGGCACGGCGAACAGGGCGATCGGCCGCCTGGCCGGAAATGCGCGACTGGCGCTTCGGCCTGGAGTTGACCGGTTCGAATTTGTATCGCCCCACCCGTCACCGTCTCACCTTTTCGGTGCGGGAGGATCATGCACTTTTCCGCCGCGGCCGCGTGCACAGTGAGCGGCGGGTGCGTGTGCAGTATGAATGGTCGCTGAATGATTGAGCGTTGCCCTTCGTGAAAGTGGGATGCGAAGTGGGGGGAAGCAATGCTTTGCTGGAGGGCGTGCCCGCCGGGCCATCCTTTTCAGGGGAATTGACACCACTCAGTCACCTTCCGCCCTCCTGTCCTGCCAAACACTTCCCCCTCTCTTGCGAATATTCGGCAAGCCTGAATTGGTGCTTGTCGGAAAACGTTCCCTCCGGCTGGGCCGAAGGGTACGCAACGCCAAGGGTGAGCACTTCGCGAAAATTGTCAGGCAATGGCCAGACCGTTGCAGAATCACATTGCAGAAACAGGTTGCCGGACGGCACAGGGCTTGCCCAACCAGCAGATGACCGGCGTCAGCCCGGTCGTCAGTCACCATTCCACAGGGAATTAGCACAAGCGCTGGCTGTCATGATGGTAATTGCCGCCGAATTTGTAATACAAGGAATCACGGCGGCGAGGCGAGCCAGCCCGGCAGGCTCCTTCATCGTCACCTTCGTTGAAAGGATTTCACCATGTTTTCCCGCCCATTGGCGCGGGCAGGATGGCCCGTCACCTTCTTGCTGCTGTGTTTCTCTTTTCCGTTACAGGCACAATTCGAAATCCGGCCTTATGTGCAAAATACTTCCACGAGCAAAGCCGTGGTGATTTGGTACACCAGCGAGAGCCAGCCGGGGTTTTTGCGCTATGGCCGGGAGATGGGGCAATGGCTCAACACGTTGCGGACACCAGCCGGCACGCTCCATCGTGTCGAGCTCACCAATCTCAATTCCAACACCAAATATTTTTATGAGGTCGGCTCCGACAACACTGTTTTTGCCGGTGGTGAGGCCTATTTCTTCCGCACCCATCCCAAGCCGGGCGCGCGCGTGCCGTTCCGCTTTTTTGCCTTTGGCGATTTCGGCGACGGCTCCGACACGCAACAGGCCACCGCGGCACAACTGCTCAAGCAGGATCCCCGCCATCAGTTCGCCCTGCTGCTGGGCGACATCATCTACAGCAGCGGCGCGCGCGACAAATATTTGGTCAACTACTTCCCGGTGTATCAGGACATCATCCGCCACAGCGCCTGGTGGCCGACGCTGGGCAATCACGACATCAAATCCAACAACGGTGCCGCTTATTTCGAATTCTTCGAAACACCGGCCAACAATCCACGAAAGGTCGAAAATTATTATTCCTTCGACTACGCCAACGCCCACATGGTCTCGCTCGATGATGAGCTGCATTTCTCCGGCAACAACCTGCAACAGCAACTGGACTGGGTGAGGAGGGATCTGGCGGACGCCCAAAGTCGCGGCCAGCAATGGCTGATTGTGATGTGGCACAAGCCGCCCTACAGCGCCGGCACGCACGGCGATGACCAGGATATCCAGAAATATTTCGTGCCGATCATGGACGAATACGGCGTCGATCTGGTGCTGTGCGGCCATTCCCATGTCGCCGAGCGTTCGTTTCTGCTCAGCAACCACCGCATTGTGAACAGGGATCTGAACCGCTATCCCAAGGACGGGTTCAAACCCGGCACGATCTATGTCGTCTCCGGCGCGGGCGGCAAAACCGGCGGCGTCGATCCGCACCCGCTCATGGGTTTTCAGCTCGGCAACGTCACCGGCTTCGAGAGCATTTACATCAACGGCGATACGTTGATCGGTGAATGGCTCAACGACAAGGGCGAACGGAAGGATCGTTTCGTCATGCTCAAGAGCGGCAGCGGCCGGCCCACGCTGGTGGCGGTCGACGACGAGGCGATCACGCCCGGCCGGTTCGCGATTCATTACCCCAATCCCTTTCACGCCAGCGCGCCGGGAGCGGGATTGCACATTCGCTTCAGCATCACCAGCCCGGCACCGGTGCATGCCGCGGTGTACGACATGCTCGGCCGTGAGCTGGCGCGTCTGAGCAACGGCGAGATCCGTGCCGCAGGCGAACATGAACTGCGCTGGGATGGCCGCGATGCCAACGGCCGGGTTGCAGCCCGCGGTGTTTACTTCTATCGTGTACAGGCCGGCAACCGCGCGCATTCGGCCAAGGTGTTGGTGCTCCCCTGACCGGTCGCAGACTTTCGACACAACGCCCCATCCTCCTCAACACACAAAAAGGCTCGCGGCCCGAAGATTCGGGTGGCGAGCCTTTTGCTTTTTCTCCGGTAAAACGCCGCCGCCACGGCGCAGGCTGCCGCACGTGCCGGCGCCGGTTTATTCATCGTCGTCTCCGGACTTTTCCTTCTCGCCCGCCGGGCAGCAGCGATATTCCCGCGATTTCTCCAGCAGCTCGATCTGCTTCTTGAGCAGCTCGTTCTCCAGGCGCTTGCGTTCGAGCGAGAGCTGAATCTCGCGCTCGACCGCCGGCTCGCAAATGTCGCACTCATCCAAACAGCCCTTGACGATCACGCCGGGGGTCGGCAGCGAAGAGCGCGATTCGAAGGAAAGCTGGAGCTTGGCTTCCGGCGCAATGTCACCACCCACTTTGTCCAACAAACCTTCTTTCACCAATTCCTGATCGACTTGTTGCAACGCCTGGGCGCGGACTTCCGGGCTGAACGGTTCTTCCGCCGGCAGGGTGGCTGCCAAAACTGTCGCCCGGCTCGCGAAACCGGCGGTACGCTGCCCGCGAAACTCGAAGGCGAAGTTGCGCTCGGCCAACACACTGGCCCGCGCCGCGTTTTCGAGCTCCAGCCGTTTGGCGTCGGTGGCGCGCACGCTCTCCGGCAGAGCGGTCACGCCGGTGCGCGGAATGGGCAGGTTGGGGCTGACGCGGCTGTTGTCCAACGGATCGATGACACGGCGGGTGATGGCCTCGATCTCGAATTTCACCGTTTGGATACGGTTGATCTGATAAAACAAAAAAGTAATGGCGCGGCAGCGGTTGGGGTTGGAGAACTCGCGCGAGGCCGATTCGAAATGATCCTGCGTTTCGCCCTCACTGTGAGTGCGATTGGAGACTTCCCCGATCGAAACCGAACTGGCGGCGCGGGTGGCCAGCTCCGAACGGGAATGCGAGGCTTGCGCGTGGCGCTTCAATTCCTGCGCAAAGGTGTTGATCGAACTGGCATTGTAGGAGCCGCTGGCATTGGCCTCCCCGCCCCACAGCGAAGTCAGACCGGCATCGGCGTGACCTTCGAAGGCGCCCTGCGATTGATGGGTGTCGGTGGCGTTCTGGTTGACGCTGACGTCGTTCATCGATTGCGCCACCATGTTCATGTAAACGCGTGATTCCGCCATCTGGGTGTGACGATAGCTCAGCTTGCTCTCGCTGTCGAAACTGAAACGTGTGCGGCGATCCTGTGAGAACAGTCTCACTTTTTCGCCGGGCAGCAGCGTGGTGGAATACACCAAATCGCCGAGCGCGAGCGGGCCGTCGCAGCGTTCGAAGCGGGCGCGCAGGGTCACTTCCACCGGCACGATCAGCCGGCGGTCATTGACGATCACCTCCGTGTTGCGCGTGAGGCGGTAGGCAAAGCGCATCACATCGCACACCGGTTCGGTTTCCAGGTCAGGGCAGCAGGGGATTTTGGAGGCCGGGATAAGATCTTTGGTGTGGGCCATGGTGGTCATACCTTTACATTGAGAATTGTTTGTGAAAATGTGGGTTGGACAAGGCCGGACAAATTTGAATGCGCCACGGCGAAGCAGCCCTCCGCAGAGACAACGAGACCAATGTCGCAGTGTTTTTCTCCGGCCAACAAAATAGATGCCGCCAGATCTCCGATTTCTCATGACATTTTTGTCACAAGTCAGTTTTGCGGACAGACCGTTCCCAAACCGTGCAATGTCTCAAAAGAGACGCAGGTGGTGCGCGTCGCGCCGGCTGGGGTGTGCCTGGGGGGTTGTTTGCGGGGACGGCAATTGCCATGAAATCAACTGGCAAACACCGCGGTGGCAGGAAAAAGAAGAGAAGGGGGATGAAGAGGTGCGGGGGGAGCGAGGTGGCGCAGCATTTGCGATTTGCCGCGCCCATCGCCGGCGGCTCATCCGGCTTTGCCACGGAGAGTTTGACGGGAAGCACCGCCGCGAGATCATGCCTTCCGGGAGTCAAGGGACTCTGATTCCTCTTTAATCTTAATCATTCATCTCGATTTAATCAACATCACCTGCCCCTGACGCAGGCTTTTTGTCTGCCTGCAGACGGGCAGACTGCGCCATGCACTTGCAACGCAGAACTCCTGTCTGCAATCCAGGCGGAAAGCCCGCGTTCTGAGATTCATCCTGCCCGACAGGTTGAAGCTTGCGGGTTGACCTCTGAGGCCACCAGTTTTTACAAGAGAGGGAAACACGTATGTTTCACGAGGTCTGGCGCGGCGCCTGCCGCCGGGCAATTCTGTTCAGCCTGGGTTTTCTGCCGGCAGCACCCGCCCTGTTATCCCAAACTTTACCCGCACCTCACGTCGATTCCCTGCGGCAGGCCATGCAACTGCCCGAGGCGGTGACGGTGCGCTGGGCGACCAGCCACAACAGCGTGGATACCATCCACGTCAGCGATGATTTCAACCGGCCGGAAATCGGCGAGCATTGGACCTATGACAAACGTTACTGGGCGATCAAAGACGGCGAACTGGTGCTCACGCCCGCGGCCATCTACGGCTGGCGCTATCTGGCACTGTTCGAGCCGGTGTTCAACAAACCCGGCCTGAACGTGTACTCGGTTTCCTATCGCTGGGGCCGGCAGGCGGATTCCATCGGCATCAAAGAGGGGGCGCATGCCTTGATGATCGACACTCTCGCCACCATCGGCAGCGGTTACTGGCTGTGGCACCGCACCAACTGGCACGAAGTCTGGCTGTGGATTATTCGCTATGGCACCTGGGAATACACCTGGCGACAGGGCAAGCGTGTCGACCAACAGCAGGCAAAAGTTCCCAACCCCAAAGCAGGTGACGTGGTAAAAGCCGTCATTCGCAATCGTCCCGAGGCCGTCTATTTTGATTACTACGTCAATGACCGTCTCGACGCCACCTGCGCGGACACCAGCAAGGAATTTGCCCTCAACAATCGGTGGTATGTGGGAGTGTTCATTCACGGCGAGCAGCTCAACAACCAAGTCGATGACTTTACCGTCTCCTGGCTGCAAGTCGATCAAATTGCGCCGGCGGCAGTGACGGATTTGCACGGCGTGGACAGCACCTCCTCCGCGCTCACCCTCGAATGGCGCGCACCCGGCGACAACAATTGGGACGGCCAAGCCGAACGCTATGAAATTCGCTATTCGACCGCGCCCATCACCAGCGGGAACTTTTCCGCCGCACAATTGCTGCCGACTCCACCGGTGCCCAACCGTGGCGGCGAGGTGCAACGCGTGCGCCTGGAGGGTTTGCTGCCTTATCAAACCTACTACGTCGCGCTGCGCGCCTTCGATGAAACCGGCCGGGCCGGCGGCCTCTCCAACGTTGCCCAATTGCGCACGCGCGGTGACGGCATAGCCAGCAAACTGCTGCTCGCCGCTGGCTGCCATCAAAACGGGGAAGCAGGCCAGACTCTGCCGCAGCCGCTGGGCGTGCAGGTGACCGACCGCTTTGGTGCGCCGGTCAGCGGCTTCGCCGTGCAGTTCACGGTCATTGCCGGCAATGGCAATCTGCAGGGCCAGGCCAGGCGCACGGTTTTGACCGATGCCCAGGGCTATGCCCGCACCACCTGGACGCTCGGCCCCACCCCCGGCACCAACGAAGTCGAGATTCGCGCCGACGGCTTGAGCGGTTCACCCGCACGCTGCGTGGTCACTGCCACCACGGGCAGTCTGACGCAGGCCAGCATTGTCAGCGGCGCCCGGCAGATGGTCTCCGCCGGCCAGCCTTCCGCCCCGCTGGTGGCACGCTTCAGCGATGATTTTGGCAATGGCATTGTCGGCCACGCAGTACAGTTTGCCATTCTCACCGGCGGCGGACACTTCGCCAATGGCCAGACCATGGTGCAAACCGTGACCGATGCCAACGGTACCGCGACGGCGACGTGCCTGGCGGGTGAGGTGTACGGTGACTCCACGGTGGTTGTCGCCTCGCCGGCGGCCAGCACCACACCGGCAGTGCAATTTCTCATCAAAACGGCAGCGCCGGATTCGATGGCTGTTGCCGGCGGGGACCAGCAAACCGCTTTCGCGGGCACGACGTTGCCGGAGCCGCTCAGCGTGCAGGTGTTCGACGCCAACGGCCTGCCAGCCGGGAATTTCAGCGTCACCTTTCGCATTGTCTCCGGCGGCGGCAGGCTCAACCATGACACCACCCAAGTCCGCGTGCGCACCGATTCCAGCGGCGTGGCGCGCGTGAGGTGGACGCTGGGCAAACTCGCCGGCAGCCAGCAGGTCAACGCCAGGGCGGAATTCAAAGGCGTGAAGCTGCGGCATTCGCCACTCGCCTTTCATGCCACGGCCAAACCAGTAGTGATCAGTCCCACGCTCTCACATCTCAGCGTGAGCCCGCAAACCGGCCTGCCGGCCGACAGTCAGGCGGTGGCAACGATCACCGTGACGCTGCGCAATGAACTCAACCAACTCGTCAGCGGCCAGGCGGTGCGCGTGACGGTGTCCGGGCAGCACAACCTGCTTGCGCCCGCCAGCGGGCTGACGGATGCCAATGGCACAGCGGTGTTCCGACTGCGTTCGTGGCGTGCCGGTCGCAAAACGGTGGCGGCCTATCTGCGGTCACCGGCATTGAAACTGGCGGACAGCGTGCAGGTGGAGTTTGTGGCGTTGCCGGCGGTGTCGTTTGAGAAGGCAGGAGGAGATCAACAAAGCGGTGCGATCAATCAACTGCTGGCGCTGCCGGTGGCGGTGCGCCTGCACGACAAACTCGGCAATCCCCCGCAGCCCACGGCGGTGAAATTCGAGGTGACGGCGGGCGGCGGCAGTATTCTCGCCAACGGCAGTGGCCTCGTGTTCTCGGACAGCAATGGCATCGCACAAGCACGCTGGCGGTTGGGGCCGTCATTGGGCTTCAACCGCCTCAACGTCAGTGTGCCCGGCCTGGCCGCACCGGTGCTCACCTTCACGGCGCTGGCGTTGATCACGGCAGTGGAGGAGCCGGCTGCCGGTCATGTGCCGGTGCAATTTGCCTTGTGGCAGAATCAGCCCAATCCCTTCAATCCGGAAACCAACATTCCTTTTGACTTGCCCGAAGCGGCGCTGGTGCGGCTGGAATTGTATGACATGAACGGCAGGCTGGTGAGAGTGTTGGCGGAGGAGGAGAGACCGGCAGGCGCACACGTGTTGCGCTGGGACGGCCGTGACCAAGCGGGGCAATTGGTGCATTCCGGGGTTTATCTGTATCGCCTGCAGGCGCGGCTGCACCACCGCGGTGAAATTTTCACCGCGACACGGAAGCTGCTGCTGTTGCAATGAGCCCCGCCCGGAGATGCAAGGCGTCCGGGCGGGAAAGGGGGGGACCTACGGCTGCGGCTCGAGTTTTTCGATCAGAAAAAAGATTTTCTCGCTGCGCAGTTGCGCGGCCTCGAGCATCTTGATGCGGTCGCGATGTCCCGCTTTGGAAATTTGAATCACATGATTCTGCCCGCGGGAGATGTATGTGATCAGCGGTGACTGTCCCAGGTATTTGTCGTCGACGATCACCTCGGCATGGGTGGGAATGGTGTTGATCTGCAGTGCGATTTTTTCATCTGCGGGCGGGGCAACGGGCGCGGGTTCCACCGGTGGCACAGGCGCAGGCAGAGCGGGCGCCGGGGCCATGGGGGAGTCAGGCACGGCCGGCGGCCGGGCAGTTTCCGGCGCGACAGCCGCAGGGACAACTCGCACCGCCGGTGTCACCTCCGGCGTTGGCTTCGACTCGTGCCCGCCCGCTGCTGCCGGTGATGCTGCCGGTGCAGTGGCTGTTACCTGCCCGGCTGCGCCCGCCAGCGGCTGTGCACTCTCCGTGAAAAAATTCTTCTTTCTCACCAGACTGCCGTCGGGATTCTTTTCGAGTGTGATGGTGAGCAGCGTCACGTGGCCGGGATAGATTCTGACCCGGCCGTCATGCGTCTGCAGCTCGTATTCCTTCTCCTTCCAAAAAGATTTGGCACGATAGACGGCCTTCACCTGATACACGCCCTGGGCCAGAGGCAGCTCGAAGACTTCATTGCGCGGCGTGCGTTCGGTGGTGCGCAGCGGTTGAATTCTCCTGCCCTCGACATACAGCTCGACTTCGCCCTTGTTGTTGCGCTGGTCGCGCACATTGTTGATCTGCACGAGCAAACCGGGGGAAGTGGTGGAGACGGCGGCCAACGCGCCGGCAACAAGGCCGGCAGCCGGGTTGATGAGGCAAAACAGCAGCGCTGGGTAAAGGCATCTGGTGATCATGACTTTCTCCCTTGGAGTAAAAAGGTGCCCCTGCACGCCAAGGCCGGCCTGGCAGCGGGATGATGGAAAGAGTTGATCTCCTAAGTCAAACGCAGCAGACGAAACACCGGGCCGGGCACCGCTCAGACTCACCAGGTCAGACTGCCGTTGCGGCCAAGGGTGGGTTCGCCGGCCACGATCAGCATGCCGATGTTGAAGGGATCGCGCAGGCTGAGCAGGCCGGGCCTCTGCTGAAACGTCCAGTCGTGGCGCTCCAGGCGGCTTGCCACCAGTGCCAACTCTGTTTCATTCGGCACACAGATGGTAAGATACCGGAGACCGCGGGCGTCGGAAGGCGCGGGGGGTGCTCCCTTTCCCGCCCAGGTATTGCATCCCACATGATGATGATAGCCTCCGGCCGCGAGAAAGAGGGCCTCACTGCCGTAGCGCGCGGTCAATTCGAAACCCAGAATCTCACGATAGAAACGCTCGGCACTTTCCAGATCGCCGACTTGCAAATGCACATGGCCGATGCGCGTGCCGGGCGGCAATCCTTCCCAGGTGACTTTGCCGCGTCCCAATTCCGCCAGCAGCAAATCCAAATCGAGCACCTCGGTGGTCATGCGCAACTGGCCGTCCTGCCAGAGCCAGTCGCTGCGCGGCCGGTCGGCATAGATTTCGATGCCGTTGCCTTCAGGGTCGGCGAGGTAAATTGCCTCACTCACCAGATGATCCGAAGCGCCTTGCAACGGGTAGCGCAGAGCGAGCAGATGGTGCAGAGCGTGCGCCAGATCGTAGCGGCCTGGCAGCAGAATCGCGAAGTGATAGAGGCCGGCACTGAAGTGCGGCCGGGGCTTGGCGTCCGGCAACCGGGTGAGCGCGAGCAGGGGGTGCGAGCCGTCGGCGGAGAGCCAGGTGGTACCGCGCTGGCTCTGCAGGATTTTCAGGCCGAGCAGGTTGCTGTAGAAATGGAGCGCTTGTTTCAAATCTGCAACCGTGAGATGCACCGGCCCCATGTGTGTATCGGGGTGCATAACGAACCTATCCCAAAAAGATGTTTTTGCTTGCAGGAAATCGCGGTCGTTGAAGGTCGAGGCTCCGTCCTGGATTGTTGAGAAATTGGAACCGGTTCCGTTCCTGGCATTCCGGTGTTTTTTGCCGCGCAGTGCATGGTTGGGGTGCATGGGAATGAAAGGCTGCGGCATTTGTGATTTCGCATATGCGAAAGACTACAGTCAGCGGCGGCAAAATAATTCTAATTCCTCTAAAAGTCAATTCGCGGATTGTTCCCGCCGCCACGGCATCAAGATGACGGCACACGCCGGGGTTGCGATTTGCGCCGGACCTTGCCGGTGTAGGGATCGGGCAGACTGCCCGCGCGCATCAACTCGCCGAGCAGGTAATGCGAGCCGGTGACGCAAAGCAAATCGTTGTCGCGGCAGAGTGCGCGCGCCGCCTGCAGCGCCTGCTCGCTGTGGTCGAACGCCCGGGCGCGCAATCCCAGGGCGCGGGCATGTTGCAGCAATTCCCGGCCGGGCCGGGCGCGATCGCTTGCCACCGTGGCGAAAAAGCAGGCCGGCTGCAGCGGCTGCCAGAGGCGCAGCACCCTGGCCGCCGACTTGTCCTGCATCAGCGCCATCACCACTTTGACCGGCCGGCCGGGAAAGAGCGTCTGAATCGTTTGGGTGAGCACGCGCATGCCATGGGGATTGTGTGCCGCGTCCAACAGCGTGTTCGGCTGGCCCGGCAGCAATTGCAGCCGCGCCGGCCAGTGTGTGTGCGACAGCCCCGCACGGATGGCTTCGTCGGAGAGCGGAAATCCGGCCCGGCGCAGCAAGCTCGCGGCACAAACCGCCAGAGCCGCATTACGCACTTGATGCGCACCCAACAAGTTCAACTGCAAAGCGGAATAGGCAATTTCATCAGCGGGCAAACGCAGGTCGAAGCGGGTTCCCGTGACGGCCAGTCGCATTTTGGAAACCTTCGCGCGCCGGCGAACCTCGAGCAGCGGTGCGCGCAGCTCGCGGCAGCGGGCCGCCACCACGGCAGCCGCCGTGGGTGGCAGCACGCCGCTCAGGCAGGGCCGTTTGGGTTTGATGATGCCGGCCTTCTCCGCAGCAATCGCGGCCAGGGTCCTGCCCAGGTAATTCTGATGCTCCAGAGCGATGGATGTAATGATGCTGATCTCGGGCAGGATGATGTTGGTGGCGTCCAGCCGGCCGCCCAAACCGGTTTCGATAATCGCCAGATCGACCTGCTGCTCGGCAAAATATTTGAAAGCAAGCGCGGTCAGGACTTCAAAGTAGGTGGCCTGCCAGGCATCGATCCGCGACCGGCAGGAGCGCAACAACTCTTCGAAGTCATGGCCGGAGATGGGCACGCCGTTGATTTGAATGCGCTCATTGAGATGGACCAGATGGGGGGAGGTATAAAGCCCGACACGCAGACCGGCGGCTTGGGCAATGGCTGTCAGCATCGCCGCGGTCGAACCTTTGCCATTGGTGCCGGCGAGATGTACACACGGAAAGGCCCGCTGGGGATTGCCAAGAAAACGAGCAAGCCGGCGAATGCGCTGCAAGCCGAGCTGCCAGCCAAAAAATCCCAGTTTATTCAAATAAGCCTGAGTGCGGCTACTTATGGCCATTTCAGATCGTGACATGGCTTCCGAGGTATGATTGCGGGACTTGCCTGCCACCACTTGGGCAACGATTCTCAGCAGCGCTGAGAACCCTTGTGAGATGAGCACAGCATGGCTGGCTGCAAAAGTGGTCTTGCTTCATCCTGATGGGCGCCGCGCGCGCCACACAATTGATTGCTGCAGAAATGGCCGCCAATATGCAAAAATTTTCCGTTTTCTGGAAGCTTTTTGCATATCCTCGCACATCTTTGGCGGACACGGCGCATGTTGCGGTCGCCATGCCGGCGGGTGTACAAGTTTAACTTCTTTGAAATCGTGCGAGATGAAAAACCTGCCGGATGAGCTGCGCAGTCAGGCGAGGCAAGCTGACTTTAGAGCGCAGCATGGCATAAGCCTTGCAAAGAATATTGTTTTGATAAAACAAGATCTTGCGCAAATGAGAACCTCTTCCCCAAGAGCCAAAATCCTCGTGCTGGTGGCGCTCCTCCTGCCGGCCAGCAACAGCTTCAGCGGCGCGTTCGGCAATATCTCCGGTTTCGTGAGAGACAAGGAGACAAATATTCCTCTGCCAGGCGCGAATATTGTAGTGGAAGGCACCAATTTTGGCGCCAAAGCCAACAAGTACGGGCACTACATCATCTACAACCTGCCGGTGGGCAACTACAACCTGCGGGTGAGCATGATCGGCTACAGCACGTTGAAGCTGACCGACGTGGAGGTGAAAACCGATCTCAATACCAGCCTGGACATCGCGCTCACCAGCCGCGTGCTCAACACGTCCGAAGAAATCGTGGTAACCGCGCCGCGCGTGCAGATTTTTCGTGATCTGATGTCGAGCACCGAATATCTCAGCGAGGAAACCATAGCGGAAACCACGCCCGGGCTGACCTATCACGACAAGCTGGCTCTGGTGCCCGGCTACGTCGCCAACCACATGCGCGGCAGCCGCAGCAGCAACGTGCAGTATCTCATCGACGGGCTGCCGGCTTCCGGTGCCATGACCCGTGCGGCGGCGTTCAGCCTGCCCACCAGCGCGATCGCAGAGATGGTGGTGCAGACCGGCGGTTTCAGTGCGGAATACGGCAACGTTACCTCCGGGGTCATCAACATCATCACGCGCGAGGGCCGCAATGACTTTTTCGCGGCACTCAAACTGGCGCAGGATGTACCGGCGCGCCGCGATTGGAGCTATGACAACGCCCGGCGCGCGGAGTTTGCCGTGGGCGGGCCGCTCAAACTCGGCCTGGGCGGGCCGTTGATCGATTCCAATTACCTGATTTCCGGCAGTGCCTACCTTACCGACACGCCCCAGCGCAAGCAGCTTCGGCAGATCTTTAACACGCCGGTGCTGTTCAATTATGATCTGAATTCCAAGCTGATGCTCCGGCTGTCCAACACGGTCTTTCTGCGCTGGCAGGGCTTGTTTTCCAACTGGGAATGGCGGCGCTATGATGCGGCGTGGGCCGGCCGTGTGTCGGCGCTGCCCAAACGCTTCAACAACAGCAGCCGGATGGACCTGTCCATCATTCACACCCTGAGTGCGGAGACGTTTTACAAGCTTGAATTGAGTCTCCTGCGTTTGCGGCAGCGCATCACCGGCGCCATCGCCGGCGCGGGAACCAGCAATCTCATCCTCAAACACTCGCAATCGCTGGCGCAGGTGTGGCCGGGAGAGTTCGAACCCTGGTGGGAGGATCTGCGCGAGCGCCACTACTTCGGCCGCCTCAGCCTGGTGCGGCAATTGAATCCCACGCACCAATTTCGGCTGGGCTTCGAGACCAACCTGTGGCAAATCACGCTCAACCGCGATCGCTTCCTGCTGTGGCCCAACGGCCGCCTGGCAGAGAGCCGGGTGTACAGCCGCTATCAGGACGCGTTCCAGCGCAAACCGTATGCGCTCGCCGCCTATTTCCAGCACAAAATCGAGCTCCCCAGTTTTCTGGCCACCATGGGCGTGCGCGCCGAATACTTCTCCGCGAATGCCAAACCGGCGCGACTGCCCTCCACAGCACCCTTCACGGCGGCCAATGATTCTGCAGTGGCGCCGGCACCACCGGCGGACAAATTTCACTTCACCCTGGCGCCGCGCCTGGGCATCGCCATTCCCATCGGCAACGTCGAACATCTCGCGGTGAACTACGGCTGGTTTTTCGAGCTGCCGCCGTTTTATTACTTGTATACCAACCCCGCAGGCAATCTCGAGGCCCGCTGGCCGATCTTCGGCAACAGCAACATCAAGCCGATCCGCGCCAAAGCCTGGGAGCTGACATACCGCCGCGTGCTGGCCGGGCATTCCACCTTCACGCTCACCGGCTTCCTGCGTGACTTTGAAGATTTGATCGACACCTTCCCATACGGCAATCCCGCCGCCGGCTCGGGGGAACAACAAGCGGTGTTTCGCTATGAGAATCGCGCCAGGGCCAGCACCAGCGGTCTGGAAGCAGCCTACTCCCATCGCTTCGGCATGGCGCTGCAGGCAAGCCTTGCCTACACTCACTTGACCAGCAGCGGCACCGGCTCCTGGCCGGAGACCACGCTGTTGAGCCGCAGCCGCGATGAAGTGCAGCTCAGCCATCTGGAGGAGCCGCTGGCGTGGGATCAACGTCACGCCTTCAAGCTGCGTCTGTCTTACCACACGCCCCAAGGCCTGCTGGTGAGCCTGTTCGCCAAAATCAATGGGCCGGCACGTGCGATCGAGTGGCTGAGCAACAAAGAGACGGAGCTGGGCTGGCGTCATTTTATCGATCTGAAACTGGCGGGACCGTCTTTGGCGCGGCTCGGCCTGCCGCTGGCACCGTTTCTGGAGGTGCGCAACCTGCTCGATCAACGCAGCGCAGATCCGGCGCAGGGCGGCATCGATTTCGGCCAGCCCACGCTGGAGTTTCAGGAACACTACGGCCGGCGCATTTGGGTTGGCCTCAGCTTGCGGTGAGCCGGCGGCACCTGCTCGCTTTCCCACCTCCTTCCTTTGACAACCTGCCATGCGCGGCACCTGCGGCAAGAGGGCGCCCAGCCTGCTTTATGTGCCGCCGGCCGCAGTAGCGCGGCGTGATCATGGTGCAAAACTCCAGGCACCTTCAAAAGGTTTTTGTGCGCTGAAGCCTCCCGCCCAGCCAAGGCAGAGAGCACGCCGACGCTGAGGCAACTTTTGTCTTCCCTGAATGTTGCATGCTCACTTGCCATTGCCCGGGAGAAATGACGTGTTCACAAAACTCCGTCAGGAGTGAACTGGAGAATTTCTCATGATCTGGCGCGGCTTTTTGAGGAGGGCCAGGCAGGCCACACCTGACGAAGTTTTGAGAAATGCGAAAGGCCACTTCACGCAAAACAGTTCACTTCTACCGGAGTTGACAGCACGGTTGCCTGCAAAATTTTTTATGCACCACCCCGGGTGGTTGGCCGTCGCGATCACAGCGGCGCTTCTCGCGGAGGAGATCAATCTGGGTGCAAAATTCAGGTCTTGCATTTTTAAGAGGCGATTTCTATTTTGCCGCCATTCCAAAGCCGGGAAGCGAGTGAACAGCCGTGGGCATTTCATGCGCGATCTCGCACACCTGTTGATGGCCAATCCACACCAGCTTTTCCAAATGCCATTCTTCCCACTCAGTCACAACAGCGCCGTGTCTTGATGCTGGACAGCAGGACAGCCGGCCAAGCACGTTCGCACTGACCGCCTCAACCATAAAGGAGTTTCGCGCCATGTGTGGCATCGTCGGATATGTCGGAGAGAAACCGCTGGTTCCGTTGTTGATCGAGGGTTTGAAGCGGCTGGAATATCGCGGCTATGATTCTGCGGGATTGGCGATCGTCTCGGGCAACAAACTTGTCATCGAAAAACAGGCGGGCAAAATCTCGAACCTGGAGCGCCGGATGAACGGCATCCCGCTGCGGGGCAGCGTGGGAATCGCGCATACCCGTTGGGCCACGCACGGCGTCCCCAACGACGTCAACGCCCATCCGCACACGGACAGCAGGAACTGCATCGCGTTGATTCACAATGGCATCATCGAAAACTTCCTGGTGATCAAGCGCGAGCTGGTCAAAAAGGGCCACAGTTTCTGCTCCGAGACCGACACCGAGGTGCTGGTGCATCTTATCGAGGAATTCCTGCAGCAGGGTTTGCAGTTCGAAGAGGCGGTGCGCGCCGCACTGGCACAGGTGCAGGGCACTTACGGTATCGCGGTGATTTCGCACGAGCATCCCGACACCATCATCGCGGCGCGGCGGGGCAGCCCGCTGGTGATCGGCATCGGCGAGGGCGAGTACTTCGTTGCCTCCGATGCCACCGCCATGGTCGAGCACACCAAAAACGTCACCTATCTCGACGACGGCGAAATGGCGGTGCTGACGCGCAACGGCGTGCAGATCAAGACCATTGACAACCAGCCGGTGACCAAGGCCATCGAGCGCATCGCCTTCGACATCGAGCGCATCGAAAAGGGCGGCTACGACCATTTCATGATGAAGGAGATCATGGAGCAGCCGCGCACCATCGAAGACGCGCTGCGCGGCCGCCTGCTGCCCGAGGAGGGCATGGCGCGGCTGGGCGGCATCCGCCATGAGATCGACTCCCTGCTCTATGCCCGCCGCATCCTGCTCACCGCCTGCGGCACCTCCTGGCATGCGGCGCTCATCGGCGAGTATATGCTGGAAGAGTTCGTGCGCATTCCCGTGGAGGTGGAATATGCCAGCGAATTCCGCTATCGCGATCCGGTACTGGACCGCGACACGGTGGTGATGGTCATCAGCCAGTCGGGGGAAACCGCCGACACGCTGGCCGCGCTGCGCGAGGCCAAGCGCAAGGGCGCCAAGGTGCTGGGCATTTGCAACGTGGTCGGCTCGACCATCGCGCGCGAGACGGACGCAGGGGTGTATTTGCATGCCGGCCCGGAAATCGGGGTGGCCTCCACCAAGGCCTTCACCTCCCAGGTGACCGTGCTGTCGCTCATCACCCTGTTGCTGGCACGCATGCGCAACATGTCGGCCAGCAAGGGCCGCGAGACGGTGCAGGCAATGCAGGCGCTGCCGCGGCAGGTCGAACAGATTCTGCAGCAGCGCGAGCAGGTGCGGGAAATCGCCAAAATCTATCACCAATCAGGCAATTTCCTCTATCTCGGCCGCGGCTATAATTTCCCGGTGGCGCTGGAGGGGGCGCTCAAACTCAAGGAGATTTCCTATATTCACGCGGAGGGCTATCCGGCAGCCGAGATGAAACACGGCCCAATCGCGCTGATCGATGAAAACATGCCGGTGGTCTTCATCGCCACGAAGGATTCGACCTACGACAAGATTATCAGCAACATCGAAGAGGTGCGGGCCCGCCGCGGCCGTGTGATCGCCATCGCCACCGAGGGCGACCAGGAAATCAGACGTCATACCGATCACGTCATCTACATCCCGCCGACCATCGAAATGCTGATGCCCATTCTCACCATCATTCCACTGCAACTGCTGGCGTACTACATCGCCATCCTGCGCGGCTGCGACGTGGATCAACCGCGAAATCTAGCCAAAAGCGTAACGGTCGAATGAAATCCTCCTCCGTCCTCTTCGGTTGTGCCTGGCTGGCGCTGGGCCTTGTTGTTACGACGGCAGCTTCCCAGGAGACGTTGCGGGAGAAAAAACTGCAGTTCCAGCGCGGGGTGACCGCCTACAATCAGGGCAACTACGCGCTGGCACTGGAACAGGCCCTGCGCACCGTGGAGCGCGGCGCGCAGGACGAACTTTACACCGCCGGGCTTTACCTGCAGGCGCGCTGCCATTATCACCTGGGCCAGTACAGCCAGGTGAGCGAGGCGCTCACCCGCCTGATGGAGGCACACCCCGGGAGCCGGTATCGCGAGCAGGCGCATTATTTGCTCGGCATGACGGCGTTTCAAGAGGGCAACTATGCCGAGGCCGCGAGCGAATTCATCTGGGTGCTCGATTTTGCCGAAACGCCGGCGCTGCGCGAGGCCGCCGCCAAACATGCCCAGACCCTGTTCGATGATTATCTCCAGCCCAATGATTTGCGCCGCAAACTGCGCCGCGGCTATCTGGGCGAGAACGGCCTGGCCCTGGTGGCGATCGCGCTCGCCAAAAATGAATATGCCCAGGGCCGCCGCAGCGAAGCGCAAAAAATCGTCGAGACCTTCCTGCGCGCGCATCCCAACACCCGTTTCACCCGCCAACTGGAGCAACTCAAAAACACACCGCAGCCGGATCTCACCAGTGCTGTGCGCATCGGCGTCATCGTGCCGCTGAGCGGCATGGATGCCGAGGCCGGCCAGGCACTCTACCGCGGGATGCGCTACGCCCTGCGCACACGCGGCAGCAGCAGCGGGCCCCTGGCACAGGCGGGGGCCGGCGGCAATTTGCCCGGCGCAAATCCCGCGGTTGAATTTGTGGTGCGCGATTCGGAGAGCAGCGTGGTGGGCGCGCTCAAAGCCGCCCAGCTCTTGTTGAGCGACCCCAGCATCGTGGCTCTCATCGGCGAGTATGAAAACTCCGCGAGCAGCGCAATTGCCGCACTGGCGCAGGAGAAGAGCATTCCCATACTCGTGCCGGTCTCGACGGCCAACGGTATTGCCGGGCTGGGCGAGTACGTGTTTCAAATGAACGCCGACCGCGAGATGAAAGGCCGCGCGCTGGCCGAGTATGCCGTGCGCTATCTCAACTGCCGCCGCTTTGCCACCTTCGCGCCGCAGGATGAGTACGGCCAGCAGATGACCGATGGTTTGAGTGCCGCGGTCGACAGCCTGGGCGGCCAGATCATCACGCAAAAGTGGTACTATGAGGGCACCGAAGATTTCGGCAAGCAATTCAAGGGCATTCGGGCCGCAGCCTTCGAGCTGAGCCTGGCCGACACTCTCAAGCTCGAACAGAATTACCGTTCGCTCAAGGGGGTGCGCAATGCCGCCCTGGTCGAAGATGTGTCCACGCCGGTCACCAGCATTCACGCCCTGTTCCTGCCGTTGTATCATGAAGACATCACTTTGATTGCGCCACAACGCGCTTATTACAACATTCAGTGCCTGCTGTTGGGTGGCGACGACTGGCAGTGGATCGAGCCGGAGCGCATGCGCGAGCTGCGCCCCTATATCGACGGCACGGTTTTTCCCAGCGACTATTATGTCGATTGGCAGAGCGAGCGCGGCCGGCAGTTCCGCATCGCTTATCGCAAGCTCACCGGCGCCACGCCCGAGCGCTTTGATGTCCTGGGCTATGATGCCGGCAGCCTGCTGTTGCATTGCGTGGAGCGTGGCGCCCGCAAGCCGGATCAGATTCGTGAGGCCCTTGCCCGGATTGACGGTTACCCCGGCCTGAAAGGTGAAATCAGCTTCAAAAACTCCCAGCGGGTCAACCGCCGCGTGAACCTTCTGCAAATTCTCAACGCGGAGATCCGGCGGGTGAACTAGACTGTTTTATTCGTCCGGGCATTTGCCAAAAAATGATGTAGCTGACACAACAAAGCGCCCGGATGAGCCATGGTCATTCTCATCATTCCTCAAAAGGAGAAACGTGAAATGAAGTACCGCACTGCAGCTTTTTTTCTGTTGATGACATGGGGAGTCGGTGTGAGTCAGACGAAAAACGAAACGGATGACATTCGTTTGTTCCAGACCTTTTTCCAGGATGCTCCCATCGCCACCGCCCCGTACGGCGAGGGGTTGTTTCAGTATTCCACTTATGACAATGACCTTTCCAGCATCGACCTGGCGGTGCAGGCGGCGCTGCCGGTGGCGGAGAAACTGCAGCTCGGCGGCGGTTTGGGATTTCGCAATATCTCCCCGGATGTGGGCGACAGCCAATCCGGCATCAGTGACCTGCTGGTCTCCGGACGCTACAACGTCGTGCCCGGCCCGACGGTGATTTCGGTGGGCGCCCTGCTTACCCTGCCCATCGGCAGTGAGGACATTGGCGAGGGCACGCTGGATTTCGGCGGCTTCGGCTCCTTGCGCCACCGGCTGGAGAGCGGCCTGGTGCTGACCGGTACGCTCGGCCTGGATTTCGCAGAGACGAAAGTGCCCAAATTCAATCCCAGCACCGGGCGAAACGAAACAGATTCCGAATATGACAACAGTCTGTTGCTCGGCGGCGGCGTGATTTATCCGACCAAAAACAAACTCAATCTCATCGGCGAGCTCAACTTCCGCACCGAGGGGGATTACATTCTACTGTCGGGCGGCATCGATTATCCGCTGAAGTCCGGCGGCCGGTTGCGTGGCGGCCTGGGTCTGGGGTTGGACGATGGCGCGCCCAATTTCACCTTGCGCGCCGGTTATTTGCTGGGTTTTTGAGCCGGGAACCAGGCGCCGCTCAAGCGACGGAGCCGCGCGCCACAAAACGCCACTGGGTGAAACAGCTTTGTTGAAGCGTCAAAGCTCACCCTCTCTCTTCCCGGGAGGAGAAGGGGGTGAGCTTTGTCATACAACATTCCCTCCCTCCCCTGCCACCGCCAACCGCCTGGCTGTGAATGCCGCGGGGCATGCTCATGCCACGGAAAATCGCTTGCAATCCAGCAGCCAGCCTGCTATATTTGCCGCCGGCGCTGTGAAAAAACGGCAATAAACCTGCGGCCCGCCCTGTGTTATCCATAGAGATTCCATGAAATTTGCGGAGTTTACCCAATCGATTCGCCGGGGAGATTTCAAACCGGTTTATTTTTTCGCCGGGGAGGAGACCGGCTTGATCGAAGAGGGCGTGCGACTGTTGCTGGACAGGCTTGTCACGCCGGAGATGCGCGACTTCAATTTCGATGCTTTTTATGGCAGCGACGTGCCGGCCACCAGGGTGTTGGACATTGCCTGTGCCTATCCCATGCTGGCAGCTTATCGCACCGTTCTCGTTCGGGATGTGCATAAAATGCCGGCGGGCGATCTCCTGGCGCTGGCCGAATATGCCAAAAAGCCCTGCCCCACCACCCACTTGATTCTCACGCAGCGCGAGAAAGGCTCGAAGAAAAAAGGCCTGGAGGTGTTGAGCAAAATTGCAGGCTTTGTTGATTGCCGGCCACTCTACGACAATCAGATCGTGCCCTGGATCCAGAGCCATATTGCGAGCCTGGGCATGACCATCTCCCCGGAAGCGGCGCAATGGCTGGCCACTGAAGTGGGCAACTCGATCCAGGCGCTGCGCAGCGAAATTGATAAGTTGCAGACCTATCTCGGCAGTGAACGACAGATCACGCTCGAACATGTGCGGGAGGTTGCCGGATTTCGGCGGGAATTCTCGGTCTTTTCACTGCAGGAGGCGCTGGGCGGCAGGAATTTGGCGGCGGCGCTGCGCATCGTCGAGGTGCTGGCGGAGAACACCAGCCCCGGCGCGATCGTGAGCAGCCTGGCGCGTTATTTCGGACAATTGTATCTGGCACAGACGTTGTCACGGCGGCAGGATCTTGCGGTGTTGTCGCAAAAAACCGGGGTGCATGCGTTCTTTGCCGAACGGCTGCAACGCGAGGCGAGAGCCTACAGCAGCAGCGCACTTTTCAATGCGCTGGAGGTGCTGCGCCATGTCGATTATCTCGCCAAGAGCCAGAGCATTTCTGCGCCGCTGTTGTTGCGACTGATGACCATCGCCATCATCAAGCAACTGCCGGTGCAAAGCCTGCCGTTTCCGCGGGTTTCTGCAAACGAGTTGCTTGAAGCGTAGACTCATTCGTTCCGCTGCAAACGCGTGCCGGCGGCTCGCCGTTCGTAAAGTGGCTTGGGCGTGGGTTGATGTTGCTCTTTGGTGAGGCTGGTTTGCATGGAAGTCACCCGCCACAATCCTCGCATGAGGGAAGGAAGATGAATGGAGGAAAATTCCAAAAGAAACGAGGGCAAGCCCACCGATGAAGATCTGATCGAGCGTTTTCAGCAGGGAGAGTTGGCGGCATACGAAGAGATTGTCCGGCGCTACAAGGATCAGTTGCTCAACTTCGTCTTTCGGTTTCTCAACAATCACGAGGAAGCAGAGGACGTGGTGCAGGAGACGTTCCTGCGGGTGTATCGCAACCGCTTTGCCTATACGCGCATCGCGAAATTTTCCACGTGGATCTACACGATTGCAGGCAATTTGGCGCGCACCGAACTGCGCCGCCGCAAGCGCCGGCGGTTCTTCTCCCTGACCGACATGGGGCTGGAGGATCGCGATTATGAAATTTCGGACGAGGTGTTCAATCCTGAGACACAGGCGAACAGCACACTGGGCGAGGAGTTGATCCAACGCGAGATCAGCAAGCTCTCGCCAAAGTTCCGGGAGGTCATCATTTTGCGGGATGTCCAGGAACTTTCGTATGAAGAGATCAGTAAGATTATCCGGGTTCCAATTGGTACGGTCAAATCGCGCGTTAATCGTGCCCGGCTCCGTCTGCAAAAGCGCCTGAAGAAAATACTGGATCAGCGCAAATAATCAGCCTTCCACATTCAAACTCCAAAGGAGTGGCCGGTATCACTTGCTACAATGAAGGTTACGTATGAACACTTGCGAGAGGTTTTCCGAGTCCTTCTCGGACTACATCGAGAACAGTCTGCCCGCCGCTGAACGACAAAAACTGGAGACCCACCTATCGGCCTGTCATGCCTGTCATGACACGGTTACCCGCCTCCACCACCTGCGGAGTCAGTTGAGAAGTTTGCCCCGGGTTCGCACCTCCGATGATTTCACGGCAGTCTTGCGGGCACGCCTGAAACGCGAGCAGCGTGTGCCGCACCCCGGCCGACTGGTGGGCACTCCCAACCGCCTGGTGCGTACCGCCGGCTACGCCGGCGCCGCACTCATGCTCGTTATGGTTCTCGGCTATCTCGTCTGGCGTCCGCAAACACCCACCGCTGCGGCGTCCCACCTGCGCCCTTCGCCAACCCGGGACGCGGCCGTGACCGACTGGCAAGATGACCCTGCAACCTATCCCGCACGCATCACTTATCCCCTCGATAAAATCACCCCTGCGCATCCAATTTTCCCGGCCCATATTCTGCGCGGCCTGCCTGCGGCCAACGCCACTGCGGCCGATTCTGCGCATGGCAGGGTGATCTCTAGCGTCCGTCCTGTAAGGGCGACTTTCATTTCATCCTTCTGAGGGTGCATGGTCGTGGAGCCCACCCTGACACTTTGCTGGTTGCGCTCTGCGAGCGGGCGTCGATCAGCCCTGCCCAAAAGCACCCGGCCGCATGCCATGTGGCAGGCGGGATTGGGTGTCATTCTGCTGTGCTGTCACGCCGGTGGCGTGCAGGGGCAGAGTCTGCTTTCGGCGCTGGAGAGCGAGATTGCCGGCATCGTCACTTCGGCCAAACCCTCGGTGGTCACCATAACCGCGCTGAAGGCACCCAGTGATGGCGGCAGCCGGCTGTTTGAGATGTTCGCCGACCGCCGCGCGGCTGCAAAGGAGCTGGTGGTCGGCAGCGGCTTGATTATCAGCAGCGATGGTTTCGTGCTGACCAAAGAGTCGGTGGTGCGGGCGGCGGATTACATTGATGTGGCGATGGATGATGGCGCCACTTATCGCGCGGAACTGGTGCGGGCGGATTCCGCCCGTGGCATTGCCATCGTGAAAATTCACGCCACCGGTCTGAAGCCCGCGCGCATCGGTCTGGCCAGCGACTTGCGTGCCGGTTCCTGGGTTACAGTGATTGGCAATGCACTGGGCGTGCCGCAAGCCGTGTCAGTGGGTGTGGTGCGCGCAATTCAGGCGGATGGCAGCCTGCACATCACCGCCAATGTCGATCCAGGCAGCAACGGCTCGCCGGTCTTCGATGCCCAGGGCCGGGCTGTCGGCATGGTCGCCGGCCGTGTCGGTATCGATGCCGCCAATGCCCAAAATGGCAATTTCTTCAGCAATACGGCGCTGGTATATGCGCTGAGCGCCCTCCTGCCGGCGGTGCGCACCGCGGCGGAACAGTATTATGCCACGCACGGCTGGCTCGGCATCACCGTCGTGACGGATGGCGGGCAAACCTGGCCGCGCATCCTCACCATTGTGCCGGACGGTCCGGCACAGCATGCCGGCTTGCAAGTGGGGGACCTGATTCGCAAATTCGCCGGACAAATGGTGGATTCCCTCACCTCCTTGAGCACACTGGTGGCGGCCACCCCGCCCGGCGAAGAGGTGGAGCTGGAAGTGGTGCGGCAGGAAAAATCCTTCCGCGTCAAGGTGCGTTTGGGAACCCGGATTCCGATCGCGCTCAGTGAACTGCGTCTGCCCGCCGCCGAATCCACCGTGGAAACGGAGTCCGGCCTGCAGCCGGGCGAAAGTGCGCGGCCCGAACCCGCCTGGCTGCGGCAGCGCCTCAATGCGCTGGAAAAGGAACTGCGCGCTTTGAAAAATCTCTATCAAAAAAACAACTGACAGGTGCCGGCAGTTTTTTTCCTCATCCCAGGAGAGATTGCTGCTTGATTCTCGCACGTGTAATCGGCACGGTGTGGGCGACGCGCAAAGATGAACGGCTGCAGGGCCTGAAGCTGCAGATCGTCCGGCCGGTGAGCCTCGATTTGAAAGACCGGGAGGGCTTTTTGGTGGCGGTGGATGCCGTGGGCGCCGGCGTCGGGGAAGTTGTGCTCGTGGTGCAGGGCAGCTCGGCACGGCAAACGGCAGTCACCGAAAACAAGGCGGTGGACGCCACCATCATGGCCATCGTTGACAAACTGGATGTTGCCTGAATGTTTCTTGCACGCGTGCTGGGTACGATCTGGGCGACGCAGAAAGATGCCAGCCTGATCGGCACCAAAATGCAAATCATTCAACCGCTCGACCGTTTTGCCGCTCCCAGCGGCACGCCGTTGATCGCGGTCGACACCGTGGGCGCCGGTCCGGGTGAGATGGTGTTTTACGTCACCGCACGCGAAGCCACCCTCCCGCTGCGTCACGGCCTGTCACCGGTCGATGCTTCCATCGTCGGTATCGTTGATACGATCGAAAACTACTGACGTCCCAGCCATGCCCCTGCCGCCCGCCCGCGTGGTTCTCGCCACCCACAATCGCGACAAAATCCGTGAAATTCAGGAAGCGCTGAGAGCGCTGCCAGTTACCATTCTTTCCCTGGACGACTTTCCCGACCTGCCGGAGGTGGCAGAGGACGGCGACACCCTGGAAGAGAATGCCCGCAAAAAGGCGGTGACGCTGCACCACCATACCGGCCTGCCGGCGCTCGCCGATGACACCGGTTTGTTCGTTGCCGCCCTGGGCGGCCGCCCGGGGGTGTACAGCAGCCGCTATGCCGGCCCCGGCGCAAGTTATCAGGACAATGTGTGCAAGCTGCTGGCGGAAATGCAGGCGGTGCCGCCAGAGCGCCGCAACGCGCGTTTTCGCACGGTCATGGCCTTCACTGATGGCAACACCGTGCACTTCGTGGAGGGATCATGCGACGGCCACCTGGCCCTGGCGCCGCGGGGGGAGGGCGGGTTCGGCTATGATTCGATTTTCATCGTGGCCGGCAGCGAACGCACGTTCGCAGAGATGTCTCTGAGGGAAAAGAACGCGGTGAGCCATCGCGGACGGGCGCTGGCTGCCGCCCGACAACTTCTGAAGCGATACTTTCGAGTGGAGGATTGAAACATGGCTGAAGCAATGAGGGGTCTGTTCCACAAAAAACGAAGACCGGGGTGCTCGATTTTGCCGGCATTCTCGCTGCTGCTGCTTGCCGGCGTGGGTTGCAGCAAAAAAATTTCCCCCAATCTTCCCGACCCCTACCCGGATCTGCACCTGGTCAGCATCTCGCCCGGGCCCAACGCCACCGGCGTACCGACGCAAACCAGCATCACGCTCACCTTCAGCGCTGAAATGTCTTTGCAAAATCTCGGGCTCATACTTGCACCCACGCCGCCGGGTTTCTTCGCCAACTGGCAACTGAGTGCCGATGCCCGCCAAATCAGCGTGGCCACCACCCTGGCGCCCAACACCACCTACTCGCTCGTCGTCTTCGCTGCCAACGATCGCTACGGCGATTATCTGCGCACGCCGTTCGTCAGCAGGTTTGCAACCGGCAGCAGCATTGCGGGAGCGAGCGTGAGCGGCACTTCCGTGAAGCCGTTCAACCAGCCGCTGCAGTGCTTCGCCGGTTTGCTCACGCAAAATCCCGAAACGATTCTGGCAGCCGCCGCACCGGACGAGGCATTCTATGAACATCTCGCCGCGGTTTCAGCGATCACTGACACCTCGGGCAAATACAGCATTACTGGCGTCGCCGCAGGGGTGTACTGGCCATTCGCTGCGCTGGATGTGAATCGTGACGGCCGCTTCCGCCTGCAGGACGGCGACCAGTTGCAGGGCCACGACGCCAATGCCGATCAGGCACTCGACAGCGTGACCGTGGCCGCCACCGCACTCACGCAAATCACCCTGCAAACCCCGGTGGTCGGATTGAAAGTAGTCAGCACCTTCCCGGTGAATGGCCAGAAAAACGTGCCGCTCAACACCACCTTCCGCCTGACCTTCACCACGGCGGTCGACAGCAGCCGCCTGGGCCTGTTCATTGCGCCGATTCCCGAAGGCCTGACTGGCGCCACGCTGCGGCCGAGCGCCGACCGGCGCGAACTTTCCGCGCCCGTGACGCTCAAACCCAACACGGTGTACACGGCCGTGCTTTATACCGCCACCAGCACGCGTGGCCAAATGCTGCAGACACCGCAGCAGGTCACCTTCACCACCGGCACAGACTTCCCCGGCGGCAAAGTGCAGGGACGGGTGCTCTTCCGTGGCGGTGGCATCTCGCCACGCAACACACTGGTCGCGCTGCTCAACACCGATCTGCTCGACGTCATTCAGCAAATCTTTCCGAATCCCAGCCAGGCCACCGCTGTCCTGCGCAAGACACTGGCGGCAATTTCCTATGTGCCTATGGAAACCGGCGAATTCGTGATTGCGAATGTCCCCGACGGCACCTACTGGCCGGTGGGCGCCAAAGACACTGATTTGGACGGCAGCCTGGAGCCCACGGCCGTGCCGCCGGAGCCGATTGGATTCTACGATCGCGATGGTGATCAAGCCGCGTCACGTGCCGACAGCGTGGTGGTATCCAACGGCACCACGGTATCCAACATCACGATCGTCTTTTGAGGCAGCGACGCGGATCGCCAAAACTCTTCACCCACAAACAAAACTCCCACGGTTGACACCCCGCCGGGTCCCAGCCGTGGGAGTTTTGTTTTCAAGCGCTGCCGGGCAACTTGCGCAACCGGCCTACCTCCCTCCGCCGCGGCCGGCACTACTGGTGAATTTCGTGGTCACGATCTTCAACGTCTTGCCGCTGGCAATCATCTCCGGCACCACGGCCTCGCTCATATCCAGCACGACCCAGGTGCTGGCATCTTCCGGATGATAGCCCAGCCGGGCGCGCAGCACCGAACCGCGATTCACCTCCACCGTCAGCGGGTCCGCGATGTAGAGTTTGGCGAACCGCAGCAGCAGGCGGACGGGATCGGCCAGCAAATCGGTGGTGTAAGCCGGCACGCGGCCATTGTAAACCACCTTGACGGTGTCACCCAGCACATAGACCTGTTCGATCTTGGAGGCTTCGGGCAACTCGGGCTGATGGTCGATGGTGTAGATGAGAAATTCGACACGGCGGTTGAGAAAACGCTTCTGCTCGGTGCTGTTGTCGTTCAACGGTTTCCATTCGCCGTAGGAGACGGGATTGTAGAACTTGCTCGGGCTGTTGCCTTGATTCACCAGAAACTTCATCACGCTGTTCATGCGGCGGTCGCCGAGCTTGATGTTGTACTCATCGGTGCCGATGCTGTCGGTATGACCGGAGATCCACACCAGCGACTCGGGATAGAGCTTCAAAATCTCATCGGCTTTGTACATGGTGGGATACATGTCGGTGCGAATATCCGACTTGTCGAAATCGAAATTGATGCGCAGGGTCATCAGCACATCGCGGCCTTTCTGCTCGACGGTGATGCGGCCTTCGGTGAGGCGGGCCAGCGAGTCGGCCTTGCGCAGGCGCTCCGCCAGCAGGGCTTCGAGGTCGCGGATGCGTTCTTCCGCTTCCTTGGCCGCCAGCCGCGCCTCTTCCGCCTCCTGGCGGGCGCGGCGCGCTTCCGCCAGTTCGCGGTCAATCTCGCCGCGATCGACGAACAGGCCCTGCGGTTCGGCCGTGCCGAAGTTGAAAGAGAGCGAGAAACGATGCGCCTGGGAATCGAAGGCCTCGAGCGGGCTGAAGGCATAATCGAAATGGGTGTTTGAGCCGCCGAACCAGCTCATGGGAATCACCAGCCCAAAGCCCGCACCCCAGCGGGAGTTGTCGTCGAGGTTGTGAAATTTGTAGCCGC
Source organism: candidate division KSB1 bacterium (assembly GCA_034506255.1). NCBI lineage: Bacteria > Pseudomonadati > Candidatus Zhuqueibacterales > Candidatus Zhuqueibacteraceae > Candidatus Coneutiohabitans > Candidatus Coneutiohabitans thermophilus. Next base: position 349,210 of record JAPDPX010000006.1, read on the forward strand.
CGCGCACGGCAAAAACTTCGGAGAGAAAAAACTCGGTGCCGGCCTGCAGGCGGATGTCCTTGTCACGCTTGTCGAGAAATTTTGAGGCATCCAGACCGAGGCGCCATTGCAGACGGCGGCCGCTGGCACCCAGACCGATGGGAAAGTGGGCGGCGATGCCGGCACGAATCGTCTCCGGCAGCAGGCCGGCGCTGCCGCCGCCGGTGAGTTTGAGCCTTTTGAGGGTGAGATTCTGCAGGGTGGCGCCCACCGAAAAATTCTCGAGTGCGTAAAGCGCGCCGAGGTCGACGCCCAGGGCAGTGCCGGCACTGCTGATCAAATCCTGCCGCATGCCCTTGAGGGCGGCGCCAAAGGACAGGCGGTTGTCGAGCAGATAGATGTAATTGCCGTACCCCAGCGTCAGCAGCAGATCGCTGCTGCTGAAATCACCGGTGAGGGGTGAGAAATCATCAGCCAGCGCCACAATGTCACCTTCGTTGAAATAACCGAAACCCAGCCCGAAGGTGCCGTAGCGGGTGGGCAGCGCCCCTTCCAGGGCACCCTGATAGGTGTCATCGATCCATCGATGAAAATGCAGTGACAGCGACGCGTTGCTCAGGCTGCCGAGACCGCCGACGTTGTAGCGCATGACGCTGAGATCGTTCGCGAGCGCCGTAAACGCCTCGCCCATGGCCACCTGGCGGGCATAGGGGCTGATGCGCAGCATCGGCGCGGCATATTGCCCGGCCACCTGCGCCTGTGCCAGCGCGGCGGCAGTCAGCACGAGCAACGTGGCGATTCCCGCACGACGTGAAGGAAAGGGGATATGATTCATAAGAGTGATCCTGCTGGTCGTCGTCACAAAATCAGGAATGCATGAACGATGGCATCCAGCCGTTAGTGAATGAGCACAAATTTGAGCAACCGCACGTCACCACCCTCGAGGCCGCGGGGCTGCTGGGTGAGGCGAACATGCACCCTGGCGAAATAAGTTCCGCTTGCCGCCAGCGTGCCGTTCGCGGTTCGCCGGTTCCACCAGCCGTCGGCGATTACGGCATTATCGGCGGCAGTGATGCTGTTTCTGCCGTTCAGCGAGATCTGCGAGCCGGGAATCACCGCCACCAAATCACCCGCCAGGTTGTAAACCTCGATGCGCTGTATGGTCAGGGTGCCGGTGCGGACGCGCGCGCGCAGCCGAAGCTGGCTGTGCCGGCCGGCTTGAAAGGGATTGGGCGCAATATCCAGGGCAAACGCCTCACTCAACTGATCGACCGGCGGCGTCCCGCTGCGCACCGCTATGGTGTCGGCGGTGACGTCCCCGGCCACGGCGTCGGTGTACCGTGCGATGATGTCATCGCCACCGGCGGCGCGCAGGCGGAAATCGCGTGCGCCGGTGGGCACACCGGCCACTTGCAGGGGCTGGCGGGTGCGAAATTCACCGGCATCCACCGCGGTTTCAAAGAGCAGCACCAGCTCCTGCTCGCCATTCTGCTTGTTCACGAAGACCAGCGCCTGAATGGAATCGATGGCCGTCGGAGAGAGATTTTGATCGGTTTCGCCGGTCACCCGCAGGTAGAACAAGCCGCCGACGTCGATCGAGTCGATGCGGGCGCCATCGATGTTTTCGATGCGAATCTGGCCGAAGGAACGCTGAATCACGCGCGCAGAGTCCCGGCTGACATCGGTGTTGTCGTCGGGATCCACATAGCGCACGATCAGGACGTCACGGTCCTTCACCTCCAGCGTGTCATTGTTGCGGCGCGAGGCATTGAAGGCCACCGGCAGGCCGCCGCGAAATTCCGCAAAATTGCGCGGGTTCACGCGCAGCACCACGCGCGCCGAATCCTCGCTGAGCGTGCTGAACACCTGCACCGCCACGGTGTCGCGTGCCCCCGACGCGGGTGCCAGCGTGGGATCCTGCACGGAAATAAAAATGCTGTCGCTCGGCGCGTTGGCAAATTTGTACAGCTCCACCGGTGCGAATTTCGCATCCGTGAAGCGCGTGATCGAGGGGCCCCTGGCCATCACGGCATATACCAGCCGCCAGCTCTCCAGCACCGGCGTATTTGCCATCACAAAAGGCGAGGAGGTGCGCAGCGTGGCGCGCAGCCGCAGTTGCTGCCTGCCGCGCAAACCCGGCACCCGCGCCGACAGGCTCGCAATCGGTTCCTCGGCATCCGTGAAGGATGCCAACACCGCATTGTTTTGCGCGTTGATCAACTCGACGGTGATGCCCTGCCCCTGATGCGGAAACGCCAGCACCCGCCAATCGGTGATGACTTTGTCCGCCGAGTCTTTGATGACTTTGGAGAGCAGCACGCCGGGCGTTTCATAACGGATGAAATGCGCAGTGGCACCAATCCTGGTCAACAGCGGAGTGCGCAGCGGGCTGGTGGTTTCGAGCCGCACCAGAAACTGGAAGAGGCTGTCACCGTTCTGTTCATGAATCGGGTTGATGGCGGAGCGGCGGTTGTCATAGTAGTCTGTCTGGCTGGTGGGGCCAAAAAAGGGCCGGGTGAGAAGATCGCTGCGGCTGTTGGAGGAACGCATCTTCAAGCGCAGGCGCGTGCCTTCGCGCCCGGCGGTTCCCAAATCCTCGCCCTCCCAAAACAGGGAGTCAAAATCGACGGAACGGCCAAAGGAAAAAATTTGTGAGATGACCGAGTCCGTGGTGACATAGGCCAGCCGGCGCGGCACCACGTCGGTGCCGTTGCTGCGATATGCCGCCAGCGTGCGGTTGTTGGCGATGCGATCGGCGTCGGTCAGGCTGCGCAATGGGCTTTCAAAACGGAAAGCGATGCCGCCGGTGCGGGTGACCTCGATCAGGCGGTCGTTGCCCGCGTCACAAATGAGCACATTGCCGTTGTCCAGAAGATCGGCATCGTTCGGCCGGGTCAGTCCGGCCAACGAGCTCACCGGGCTGCCGGTGCCGAATTGAAAAACGCGGGTCAGCGTGCTGCCGGTGCGCCGCACCAGCACGACGCGATGATTGCCCTGATCGGTGACGAGATACAGGCTGGGATCATTGCGATCGACTTCGATATCCACCGGTGTGCGAAAGCTCTCGCCACTCAAAACCGTCACGCCGGCGTCGCCCGGCACGGTCAGATCGACCGCGAGCAAACGGTCATTGCCGGTATCGCAAATGATGACTTGATTGAGATTGCCGGGAACCGCCACGGCGTCCGAGGGCCGCAGCAGCTTCAGCGCCTGACTGGTGGCGTTGTATTCCCATACGAGGGTGGGGCCGCCCTCCAGATCATATTTCACCACGTGCCCGGCGCCGTCGGCGTCATCACTGCCGGTGACGATGACCTTCGAGCGGCCGCCCTCCACGAAGGCATGGGCATCCGCCGGCGTGAATGTCAGATCGATCTGCAGGCCGACATCGCCGGCACCCGGGCTGCTCTCATTGCTGTTGTAGGTGAAGACCGATTTCGTCCCCGCGTCGGTGACCAGATAGAAATTGGGATTGGCGGGATAGACGTCGATATCCACCACGGTTTTGACCGCCTTCCTGCCAATATAACCGGCTTCGATGCCGCGGAGAAACATCCGGAAATCCGAGCCGGTGCTGAGGGTGGAATCGATGGTGAGCAGGGAAACCTGGCCGGTGTCGGCCCCTGAAATCCCGGTGGGGCGCAACACCAGGTTGCTGGTCGCCTCGATGCGATCGCGATTGCGAAAGTCATCGCGCCATTCGCGCTCCTGCTGCTGCGCGAAACCGGCGCCCGCCAGGCAGGAAAGCCATGCCAGAAGAACGAGGCAACTCCTCATGCCCTGGCTTTGCGGCGACGCAAAGCATGATGAATCAGATCCCTTTTGCATGCGCGGATCATCCTCTTAAATGATTCGAATATGAATGGCTTTCAAACTGGAGCAGTCTGTTTTGAGATTCCCTTCACCCAAAACTGCAAGCGGAGACGGAGTGGCGGCTTTCTGCCTGCTCACCCGGAGGCGAGAGCACATAGCGGGATGACCTTGATCAGCGCTGTTGGCGTCATGCGGCTGATCATGCCAGACACTGGAACGCTGCACGAACTGGTGGCGGGACTATTTTTTGTGCAGTCAACTGGCACCAGTATAATGTTTTTTTGGCGAATGTCAACTGTTTTCTTGCCACTGCCCCATGGCCAGGAGCTGCAGGGCCACTTGCTTGCCGTGCTCTCCCACCTCCAGCATCGGACCGACGCAGCTCGGACAACCGTCTTCACAGCCGCACTGGCTCACCAGCTCGCGCGCTGCCGCCAGCAACTCTGCGTGCATGCCGAACAGGCGTTTACTGAAGCCCACGCCACCGGGGTGATTGTCATAAATGAAAATCGTCGGGCGCTGGGTGAGCAGGGCACGCGCCATCGGCACGGCGCGAATATCTCGGCTGTCGCACAGCAGAAACACCGCCGCGACGCCATGCAACGCATGCGCCGCGGCCTTCAGCCCGTCACCCAAAGTCGACTCCGCAAGCCCCAGGCGCTGCGCCATCTCCGCCGGCAATTCCCACCAATACGCCGTGGTGTGCATGCTGATCTCCGGCAATTCCACCGGGCCATAGCCAATGTTCTCGTGCGATCCAAACTTGAGCTTCTTGAATTTCGTCGTCTGGCAGTTGACGTTCACTTCGCCGTGCGCGATCTTCATGGCCCCGCCGTCCGCCGGTGCGCCGGCAGCCGTTCTCTCCTCGAACACTTCCAGCACATGAATGCTGGTATCGGTGTGGGCGTCGGTGTAGTAATCCACCGCCACCTGGCGAACATAGGCCTTGCGGCGCTCCCAATCCAGCTTGTCCACGTGATACTGCCGGCCCTCGTGAATGTAGATGGCGTCGTCATGCAGCATGACCGGCGCATCGAGCAGGTTCACCTCGCCGATGACACGCTCGTTGTCGGTGGTGTCGATGATGATGACATTCTCCGGTGCCGCACTGCGCAGACTCACCGCCTCGGCGGGATAGGCGTCGGTCATCCAATGCCAGCGGCCCGCGCTGTGATGCAGCACCTTGTTCTCCTCGAGATACTCCAAAATCTCGGGCGTGGCATCGACGACGTTCCGGCCATGGCCGAACTTCTCGCCGTCTTGAAAGGGCAGTTCGAAGGCGGCGCATTTGAGATGGCTCATCAGGATGACGAGATTGTTGGGGTCGACGATGCCGGCCTCGGGCGGGCGTTCGAAGAAATAAGCGGGATGGTTGATCATGTATTGATCGAGCGGGCTGCTGGAGGCGATCATGATTGCGACCGCGGACTCGGAACGCCGGCCGGCGCGGCCCGCCTGCTGCCAGGCGCTCGCAATGCTGCCGGGATAACCCACCATCACGCAGGCCGTAAGCTGGCCGATATCAATGCCAAGCTCCAGCGCGTTGGTGGACACCACTCCCAGCACCTCCCCGCTGCGCAGACCGGCCTCGATGGCGCGGCGCTCGGTGGGCAGATAACCGCCGCGATACCCCCGAATCAGCCGCGCCGGGCGCTGTTGCGCCGTCATCGCCTGCTTGAGATAGGTCACCAAAATTTCCACGCGCAAGCGGCTGCGCGCGAACACGATGGTCTGAATGTTGTTGGCGAGAAACCGCATCGCCAGGCTGCGCGCTTCCTTCACCGACGAACGCCGGATGCCCAGCTCGCGATTGACCACCGGCGGGTTGTAGAGGATGAAATGCTTCTCCCCGCGCGGCGCGCCGTTGTTGTCCACCACTTCCACTTCCTGGGAGATGATTTGCTCGGCCAGCTCTTTGGGATTGGCGATGGTGGCTGAGCAGCAAATGAACTGCGGCCGCGCGCCGTAAAAGTCCGCAATCCGCCGCAGCCGCCGGATCACATTGGCGAGATGACTGCCGAAAACCCCGCGATAGTGGTGCAGCTCATCGATGACGACATAACGCAAATTCTCGAACAGCTTGATCCATTTGGTGTGATGCGGCAGGATGCCCTGATGCAACATGTCGGGATTGGTGACCACAATATGGCCGGAGCTGCGGATCGCCTGGCGCGCCGACTGCGGGGTGTCGCCGTCGAACGTGTAAGTCTTAAGGTCGAAACTGATCTGATCACCGAGCCGGGTGACAAGGTCATGCAGCTCGGCGACCTGATCTTGCGACAGGGCTTTGGTGGGAAAAAGATAAAGCGCGCGCGCCTGCGGGTCATTGAGCACGCGATGCAACACCGGAATGTTGTAACACAACGTCTTGCCGGAGGCGGTGGGCGTCACCACCACCACATTTTTGCCCGCGGCGACCCTGGCAATTGCCTCGGCTTGATGGCTGTACAATCGCGTGATGCCGTGGCGTCGCAGTGCCTCGGCCAGAGCCGGAGGCAGCGCAGCCGGCAAATCGGCCCATTGCGCCGGCCGCGGTGGCAGCGTGCGCCAATGGGTGACGTTGCGCATGAAGTCCGGCTCGGCGCGCAACTGATCGAGAACTTGCAGGAGGTTCATTGGAATTGCCGGATGCTTCAGACTCGTTGTACTCGGATTGGAATGTCAGGCCGCTCCTCCGGCGCTGTTTCTGCTAAACGCCGGGTTCCCTGAAAAATTTCAGGCGCGCGGCACCTCCCCACCGCCGGCGCGTGCAGCCCGCCCCAATGCCGGCCATCAGTCCCGCAACACCGGCGCGACTGATGGCGGGATCCGTCATGGCTTCTCACTGCGCCTGCGCGCGCAAAACCTCGCTCAAACGATCGGGATAATTCGTGATGATCGCCTCGACGCCCAAAGCGATCAGCCGCGTCATAAGGGCCTTGTCGTTGACTGTCCACACGTGCACCGCCTTGCCGGCAGTGCGGGCCTTGCGCATGAACTCCTCATTCACCAGGCTGTAATGCGCACTCAAAACCTCAACCGGCGCGGTGAAAACCGTTTCGTGCAATTCGCGCGGCCCGAAAATGTAGCCCACCCGCAGCTCGGGCGCAAGCTGCTTGATTTCGTCCGCCACCGCATGGCCGAAGGAGGTGATGAGACCATCCTGCACAAAATTTTCACGCCGGATCGTGTCCACCACCAATTGCGCGATGTTGCGTTCGTGGCCGTGCAATTTCACTTCAATATTCAGCTTGATTTTGCCGCGCACAAGCGCTATCGTCTGGGCCAGCGTCGGCAGCGGCTCGCCGGCAAACGCGGCACTGAACCAGCGGCCGGCATCGAGCGTCTGCAATTCCGCTGCGCGCTTTTGCCAGAGCAGACCGCTGCCGTTGGTGGTGCGGCGGAGCGAATCGTCATGCAGCAGGACAAGCTGGTCATCGGCAGTTTGCTGCACGTCGATTTCCACCATCTGTGCCCCCATCGCCATCGCCAGACGAATCGCGGCCAGGGTGTTTTCCGGCGCGTGTCCGGAGGCCCCGCGATGGCCGCAGTTGATCACGCTTTGTGGAGTGATTGACATTTCCTTTTCCTGTGCCTGAAGGGTGACGGCCAGACCCGTAAGAATCGCCCACACCGCAGAAAGTGACGCAAGATGGCCGGCAGCCACGGACAGCAGATTCATGCGGAGCATGGCTGGTCTCCCCATCATTGTGTTTTCATCCGGCAATTCCCCACGAAGATGTCAAAGCGACTGCTGCAATCCGCCGCCCGCCTGTGCTTCGACCGCCGAATTATGACCTGGCCGTATACGCTTTTCCTTTCGGCGGGCTGTCATCTCACCGGCTTGCTGTTGCTCTCGTTGCTGCTGCGGCTGATGGGCCGGCCGGAAATGCCATTCCAGCCACTGCATTTCGAATTGATCTCGCTTTCCGGCGAGACGGAAGATGCCGCCGCGCGGCAACCGGCGGCCGAGGTGCCACGCCGTTCCCGGCAGGAAGGAAAAACTGCGCGTCCGCGGTTTTCACCACCGGCAGCGCCGATGCCGTCGACGACGGCCGACAATCTACTTCAAAACGCGGACGTCCACAACAATTTTGTTACACTGCCGCCACTGCCCGGAAGAATCAAATATGCCGGAACCCCATTGCCCGGCCCCCTGCCCGCGCCCACTCCCGCTTCCCTGCCCCTGCCCGCGACCGAGCGCCATGCCCTCGCAAAAGCCGTATTGCGCTTGACCGCCAAATTCCCGCGCCGGGATTCCACCTACCTTGTCACTGCAGCAGGCCGCACCTACACCATGCGATGGCGCCAGCAGCCGGCGCAACATGCAATGGCGTTGGATGAAATACAGGTGGAGATTTCCCGCATAGAGCACGGCACAACGCTCACCACCGGCCTGCGCCTGCGCCGGCTGGCCTTCTCCCATTTTGCGCAATTCGTCGATTACTGGAATCCCGCCGTGGCGCTGCATGATGACGAGCTGGTGGGCCGCTTTCATTCCAACTCTTCCATCATCGTGAGTCGCAGCGGCCGTGCGCAACCCCGCTTTCGCGGCAAAGTCACCACCTCGGCTTTCGACATCAAGTCCGGCGATCCGCATGCTTTGCTCGACAAGGCCGCGGTTTTTCCGGCGGGCCTGGAGACCGGCGTCCCGCCTTTGCGTGTGCCCAAAAACGTGAGCCCGCCCGCCCTGCTGCCCGACAGTCTGGTGCAGCGTTTTGATCACGAAGTCTGGATCACCTTCGAACAGGGGGGAACTTTCTCCTGGCGCGACAGCGATCCCGCACACGCACCACAAACACGCCGCCTGCCGCGCGCCCTGTTTCTCATTTGCGGTGAGGGCAAAGCCTCGCTGCACTTGCAGGGTGTGGTGCAGGGCGTCGTCCTGGTTTGTGCTCAAAACAAAATCATCATCTCAGGCAACCTGGTGTATGCCACGCCGCGGGCAGAATTGTGGCGATCGGATGATTATCTCGGGTTGCTGAGTGACGGCGATATTGAAATCGCACCGCCGCACGTCACCGGGCCTGGCGATCTCGCCATCCATGCCGCCCTGTTCGCAAAAAGTGCCTTTCGTGTGCGGGACTATCATCGCGGCGACGGCAGCGCCACCCTCTATTTGTTCGGCAGCCTGAGCGCCGGCACGCTCTCCGCCACGGAGCCGCGCTATGCCACCCGCATCGAATTCGACCCCCGCTTTGAAACCCGCCGGCCGCCCCATTTCCCCATGACCGACCGCTATGAAATCGCGCAATGGGATGAGCGCTGGCGTTTCTCCGACGAGCCGGTGCCTTCGGAATGACAACCTGCCTGCGCTTCAACTGGCGCAGCCTGGTTGTACAGCAGACACCACCGGCCACGCATTCCCCCAAAGAAAAGCGCCACTAAAAAAAACAGGCACCCCGTGGTGCACGGGGTACCTGCCTCTCAGCACGGTGACCCAAGCCGGCGAGTAACCACCCGCCGGTTGTGGTTGGTTTCAGCCCGCGCCGGCGCTGTCTTCAGTAAGACACGCGCAAGCCGAGCTGCATCTGGCGCGGAGCGTAGGCACCGGTCGGCTTGCCGAAGCTCAAAAGAGGATTGCCGGCAGCGTCGTACTTGCGGCCGGAATAGCCGGAGGCATTGAACCAGTTGAAGACATTGAAGGCCTCGAAAATCAATTCGGCCTGTGCCGGCGGCAGAATGAAGGATTTCGAGATGCGGAGATCAACCACCTTGTACCAGGTGCGAAAAGTCGACGCCGGCAACTGGTTTCTCGCGCCGTTCGGCCAATCGTCGCTGAACAAGTTGTTCTTGTTCAAATCCCGGCCGTCAGTGACATCAAACGGCCGCGGGCTGGCAACGGTGGCCAGGGTGCCGAGATTGAAACCAAAGGGCAAATTGAAACTGCCGGCCAGCACCAGGCGATGCCGCTCATCCGCATTGCTGCGTTGCATGCGGTAGCTGTTGATGTCAGTGTAACGCTGATCCGGCGAACCGTCGAGACTGGACTCGGCCCACGACAGGGTGTAGGAGGCCGACAGCCGGGCTTTGGCAGTGCGATAGGCCAGATTGGTGAGGAAGCCGTGGAAGTGCGCCCGTGCGATGCTGCCCCACAAAATGACATCGCCAAAACGGCTGGAGATCACGCGCCGATTGAGGGCGGGGCTGAAATAGTTGGCGTTGAGGGAGGCATACAAACCACTGGCGCGCTGGTTGATGTAATCGATGTTGAGCGCCAGCCGGTCGGTGAGTTGACGCCCGAGGCCAAGCGAGAACTGGTTGATCTGCGGGGTGGACATCTTGTTGGCCAGCAGATTCATCGTGGGCGCCGAACTGCCGCCGCCCGAGGCCACCCGTTGCCGCAAGACCTCGGGATCCAGCGTGCCGGGATTGATGAACTGATACGTGCGCCAGAAAGCATCGCGTTTTTCAAAATAGGCGATGAAGTAGGCGGTGCGGTCGAAGGTGATGCCGTAGCCGCCGCGCAAAATCGTCCGCCCGTCGCCGCCCACGTCATAGTTGAAGGAGAAACGTGGCGCCAGGTTGTCGGTGTCGTTGCGGCGGTTGCCGGTGTTGATTGCGCCGGCCGGCAGGGCATTCACCAGCACCGTGCTGTCCGCCCACGGCAGGCGCTGCTTGTTGTTGAGCGTGTTGATCTCGACATCATAGCGCACGCCGAGATTCAGGGTCAGCCGCGGGGTGGGGTTCCACTGATCCTGCACATAAACACCCACCAGCGTACCCTTGTCATCGGTCTCGGCATCGCTGCCGTTGGGATCGAGCGGATGCAGCAAGCCGATGCCAATCGAGGCGGTGCGCGGCAGGGCACTGCTGTCGGTGGCGAAAGTGAATTCGGGATAGAGATAGCTGGGAAACCAGGGCGTCATGCTCACGCGCGTCACTTCGCCGCCGATCTTCAACAAATGCGGTCCCGCCAGATCGTCCACTTTGACGGAGAATTTGTTGATCAGGCGGTAATGATCCTCCGCCACCTTGATGGGGAAGGTGCCGCGGCCCAGGCGGACGCTGGGATAGACGTAGGCCGGTCCGGTGTTGATGGTCGGCTCATGATGCCGCCAGCGCAGATACTGCACGCTCAGTTCGTTGAAGGCATTGTTGGAGGCCAGCCAGGTGTGTTTCAGCATCACGCTGTTGATATGGTACTTGCCGAAAATGCCGGCAGGCTCGGCAGCGGTGCCGCCGAAGAAGGTTTTGCTCTCGAGGTAGCGCGAGGACCAGATGAGATCGAGCGAGTGCGTGCTCACCGGCTGATAAGTCAGGCGTGCCACGCCGGTGTGATTTTTGTTGGGTGCGGAGAAAGTGCCGCGGTAGCGATCCCAAATGCCGGGGTTGAAGGCCGGCCGGCCCGGCACGACGTCGATGAAGTCGTTGGTGTTGTGCAGCTCATAGGAGCCGGCGAAGAACAGCTTGTCCTGCATGAGCGGCCCGCTGAAGTTGAGGCCGACCTGCTGGCGGTTGAAATCCGGCTTTTTCTGCTCGAACGGGCCGCGGGCGTTGAGCTCGCGATCGCGGAAAAACGAGAAGGCCTCGGCATGAAACTCATTGGTGCCGCGCCGGGTCAGGGCATTGATCACCCATGAGCCGCCGCGCGTGAATTCCGTGTCGAAGGGGGTGAGAATCACGCGGAACTCCTCGATTGCCTCCTGCGGCAGCGGCGAGCCGGTTTGCGGGATGCCCACGATGTTGCCGTTGAACATGCTCTTCCACTCGGCGCCATCGACATAGAAGTTGATGAAGCGCAGGTCGGGCAACGAGCCGGAGGAGGGCAGCGACCGTCCGGCGGTCGGCGCATAGGTACGAATGCCGGGCGCCAGTCCCGCCAGATTCAATGCGCTGCGTGAATTCAGCGGCAGGTTGACGATTTGATCCCGCACCACCGGGGTCGAGACATCGACGCGGGTCAATTCGAATTCCGCCACCCGCTGTCCAATCACCTGCACCTCACCCAATTGCACGGCGTCCGAGACCAAAACAAAATCGAGCACCGGCCGCTGTCCGGTGAGAAAGCGGACATTTTCGCGCGTGGCGGTTTTGTAACCAATATGCTGGGCCTGCACCGTGTAGCTGCCCGGCGGAATGCCCAAAATCCGGTATCGTCCCTCCGCATCCGAACTGGCACCGCGCACCAAACCGGTTGCCGCATTTTTCACCATGATGGCCGTTCCCGGCACAGCATTGTTTTCATTGTCCACCACTTTCCCCTCCAGGCTCACCGTGGTGACCTGCGCCACCACCGGAGCCAGCAACCCAATCACCATCAAAAAAGCCACCCCGAAATGGCAACTTCGTTTCATAAGGCACCTCGCGATAAAATTCATATACTCTCGCCCGTCACATGCAAAACAGGGTGGATTGAAAAATGAGACGGGACCATGCGCGACAAGCGTGGTACTTCACGGCATGACATCTCGGCAGACAAGGAAGGAGGCGCGCGCCGGAGGGGCACGGACAGGGAGGATCGCAGCACCGCATTCGCCTAGCGCGGGACAATCAGCTTGTGCTGGCATGCGTTTCAAATCTGCAGGACTGGTCATGGCTGCGGTGGCGCTCCGCCCGCCGGCCTCGGCGTGACCGCGGCATGCGCCACCATGATCAACTCATGGTCATCCTGAGGGGGAGAAAAAATATTCCTGTGAAGTGAACCGGGGTTTGCTGGAAGATGGTCACATCGCCCGCGCCCGCATCCGGCGTGCTGTTGGGCAGCGCACCAAACCGGCTGACAGGCGCCGGCAGAGGGCAATCGCGTTTACGATCAGACAAGTGGATTGGAATGCTGCCTGTATTATAACAGGCGACGGGGATTTGTCAAGAAGTTTTTTTCCGAGAGAGGGGCGGCATGAGGGCCGTCCCGGGTTGCACCAGCCACGCGCACACCGCCGGCATTCAGAAATAAGTCGCCAGGCCGAATTGGATGTTGGCGGCATGCGAGAGATTGTTGAAGCGATCACGGCTCCACTGCCGCCAGCAGCTCAGGCGGATGACGGTGTCGGCCGTCGGGCGAAAGGCCAGACCGGCCGTGACCCGCGTGATGCTGTCGCCGATATTTTGCCCGGTTTTGTCGAAGGTGCCGTGATTGAGATCGAGATAGTCGCAGCGGCCAAAGGCAATCAAACCCGCCTCCGGCATGTTGAGCATGCGCCGCTGCAGCAGCGTGTAGTTGCCCTCCACATAAAAGCCACGCTGCCATTCCGCCAGCAAATCATCATCGGCATGATCCTGCGGCAGCTCGATTTGCGCCAGCGCCGCCTCGCCCCGCAGCAGCAGGCGCCGTTTGCGAAACTCCGCATCCACCGCGAGCAGGCGCAAACTGCGCGGCGCATCCACCCGCACACCTTCGCGCTGCCAGGTGTTGTACCGCCCGGTGTAGAGCGAGACGCCGAACTCGCCACCGAAGCGCGGATTGTATGCCAGCCGGCCGCTGAGTGCGGGCGAGCCGTTGTTGTCTTCCGCGAAAGCCGCGCCCGTCTTGCCGAGGGGAATGCGCGTGCCCTCCCCGCTGCCCAGCACCACGCCCTCGCCCAGACCGTTCACCGCATAGAGTTCGTAGGTGAAGCGATCATAGGCCGCCAGATAGAAGGCGCCGAAGAATCCCACGCCGACTTCCGACAAGGTTGCAGGAATGATCTCGGTGGAAACCAGCGGCCGGTCGATGACATTGTAGCGCGGGCTGTCGTGGGTGATATTGAAGCGTCCGATCGGCGACAGCAAAATGCCGGCGCGCAAATTCACCGGAGTGGCGAACAGGACATCGACGAGTGCGGTTTCCAGCGCGATCTCCTCGGTGCCGTGCTCGAACTCCAGCTCGGCGGTGAGCTTGACCTGCGCGGAGACGGCGGAATACAGGAACACATTGAAGCGCCGCTGCTCCAGCGAGAAGCCTTCACTGATGCCGTCCACGCGGCGGTAGTTCGAGTTCATCTCGGCGTAGCCGCCCAGGGCAGTATTGCCGCCGAGCTTGAGGATGTAGGGGCGATCATAAATGCCGCCGCGCTGGAACGGTGTCGGCAGGCTGTCAGCGGCAGAGGTTTGCGCGCCGGCCACAAACGCCGCGAGCGCGCTGGGCAAGAAAACCAAAAACGAGATTGACGAAGGTCTCATGATTTCACCCGGATGGTTATGCTGTTCTGGTCTTCCGTCACTGGGAAACTCTGCAGCGCGCGGGACGCAGGTCCTTCGACGACTGCACCGGTGACATCATACTCCGAGCCGTGACAGGGGCACTGCAGGGCATTGGGCAACACGCGCACTTCACAACCGGCATGACTGCACACGGTGGAGAGTGCGAGCAGACGCTGGTCAGCCAGGCGGCGCACAACGATGGTCACGGGAAAGTTTGGCGGCCGCACCAGCAGCACGCCGCCGGGCGCAGCCAGCGCTGTGGCCGCCGCCTGGGGAATGGTGATGGCCTCCCCATGCCATTCTCCGTGCACTGCGGGCAGGCCGGCGGCACAGCCGGGCAGCCACTCCGCCGCCGCAGCCACCGCCAGCGTGCCGGCCAACTTTTGCAAAAACTCGCGTCGCGTTGACATGGTGAGAAGCCTCGCAGTTTGAAACAGCCTCGATCAACCCGGAGCACCAGCCCGTATCACAGCGATGCAGTTTGGGCGGGGTCGAAGCGCCCGCCGCGAAAAAACAACAGGCGCTTTTCCGTCACTTTCGTTTTTGTGTTTTTCGTGGTTCACGGTCAAACGGTCCCGCTGCTCTCAGAGTGAATTCAGAAAGGCCAGCACGGCCGCCCGCTCCTGCGCACTCAGATTCGCGAAGTTGTCACGGCTTTTTTGCGCCTCGCCGCCATGCAGCAGAATCGCCGCTTCCAGGCTGGCAGTACGGCCGTCGTGCAAATAGAACGGCGTGCCGCCGAGCAATTCGCCCACCAAGCCCAAACCCCACAGCGGCGTGGTGCGCCACTCCGAGCCGGTGGCTTCGCCCTCCGGATAGTTGTCGGCAAGCGCCGGGCCCATGTCATGCAGCAGCAAATCCGAGTACAACGGCACGCGTTGAAATGCCAGCGCGGCAATCGCGCTCGGGCCGGTTTGCATTTCCGGCACGTGACAGCCGGTGCAGCCGATCGCGTCGAACAACCGCTCGCCGGTGCGCACCACCGCCTCCTCGCGGTGCCGTCGCAGCGGCGGCCGCAAGGTCTGCAGGTAGAACACCACCTGGTTGATGACCTCGGTCGAAACTTCGGGATCCGGAACATTGTCGCCGACGCGATTGCCCAGCACGGGATTGAAAAGCTCCTCCGCCTCGAATTCCGAAGTCACGCCGATGTCGTTGCGATAGGCGGTCACTGTCTGCTGCAGCAGATTGATCGCGGTGGCTTTGCGGCCGAAACGGCCAAGGTATTTGCCGTCACGCGAGACTTTCGCGGGATCGAGCACGAGATAGGGCGGCGGCAGCACAAAATTGGCCCGGCCCGAGATGCCGTCGCCCTCGGCATCATTCGGATCCTCACGTGCCAAAATGGTTTCATCGGGAATGGCTTCAATCAAACCCAGGCCAACGACCAGCGGACCGCCGCGTTCGGAAATGGCGGTGGCTTCCGCCGGCAGTTTTTCCGCCGGATAGCCGGGAAGGGCGCGATCCTGCAGTTGCGGGCCGCCCCGCTCCGGCAAATAATCGAAGCCACCGGCAGTGGCGCGGCCGAAACGAGTCAGATTGGTCGAGGGGTGGCCGCGGCCCTCCGCGGGATGGCAACTCTCGCATGAGGTTTGGTTGAAAATCGGCCCCAGCCCGGTGGCGGGCGTGAAGGCTTCGCCGAAAGCTTCATCGCCGGCGAGATGCGCCGCCAGTTGCGCCGGCGAGAGATTCTCCACGGTGGCATCCAGCACCTGGTCGGGCGGCGGTGCTTCGGTGAGCAGAGGGCCGCAGGCGGCGAACCAGGGCAAAAGAAGCAGGAGCAATCCTCTGACTGTCAGTGTCATATCTTCCTCCGGAAGTTTGGTTGCAACAGGACGGGGATGAACGGGGCAAGTGCGAGGTGGCCTGTCATGTGAAAACCCGGCGCAGCCGGGGTGAAGCCGGTACAGTTGAAGGTTTGGGGTGATCAACAACGCTTTGCCTGCCCGGCCAGCAGCGCAGGCAATTCGGCTACGCTGGCGAGCAAATGCGTGTGTGCGGCTTTGCCGAGTTGCGCGAGGCCCTGTGCGCCGGAGAGCACGCCGACCACTGCGGCAACCCCGGCATTGGCGCCGGCTTCGAGATCCAACACCGTATCTCCCACCACCATCACCTGCCGCACGTCCGGCACACCGGCAGTTTCCATCGCGCGAAAAATCATGTAAGGCGCCGGCCGGCCCTGCGCCACTTCCTCGCTGCACACCACCGCGGCGAGCAGGCTGTCGCCCCAGCCCAGTTGCGCGAGAATGAGATTGGTGAGTTTGCGGTCGAAGCCGGTGGTCAGGGCGATTTTGATGCGGTGTTCGCGCAACCAGGCAAAGGTCTGTTCCGTGCCGGCAATCGGATGCACGCCCCCCTCGCGGAAGCTCTGTTCCAGTTGTGCGCGGAACCCGGCTGCAGCGGCTTGCACCAGGCCGGGTATTGCCGCTGCCGTGGCGCCGTATTTTTCTGCGATGAAATGCTGCAGCACCGCATGCTTGGCGGCACCGCGCCAGGGCCGCAATGCCGACTCGTCCAGCACGATGCCGTGCGGCCGCAATGCTGCTTGAAAGGCGCGAACTACATGGCCGTCATCCGCCACGGTGGTACCAGCAATGTCGAAAACCACCAACTGAATCTGATTCATCAAAACCATCCAGGATTATTGATTGCAAAAAATTTTTTTAGACGAACCTAAATCTAATCTGTCAAACACAACTCGCAAGAGTTTTTTTGAATGGGAGGCAGATGCAAGGCAAGAGTGTTTCAGGCGGGCATGGCTGCTGGGATGAAAGATGAACTTTTCAAATGAGGCACAAACTGCGGACAGACTGCGTCATACGGAAACCCAACCGAAACGGCGGGGCGGCTGCGCTCGATCTCGAGGGCACGGTTCAAAGCAACGTCATGACCATCCGTTCGCGGTGCAACCGTCGCACCAGCCAGCGGTAGAGGAAAACATCCAAAACGTAAATCACCAGCCCCACGAGCAGGATCAGCGGCACGGTCAACACGAAAATCCCCTGCATCTGTGAAATCACCAGGGCGATCACGGGCAGGACCAGCAATGCGGAAATCTGCTGCGCTTCCCAGACGCCGGCGGCACGCTGCGACACCGCCACCACCAGGGCGAGCGAGAGAAAACTCAGGCCGGGTGCCAGCCAAAAGATCATCGCCACCCAGCTCGCAGTCGGGAAGATCAAACGCCCGAAAAACGGATAGGCGAGCGCATTGGCCACGACACCGTAAATGACAAAGCACAGCCAGGAAATGAGCACGGCGGGAATGAAACAAACGGCAATCTTGCCCAGCACCAGCTCCTGATCGGTGAGCGGCGTATACAGCAAACCCTCGATGGTCTTGCGTTCTTTCTCGCCGGCAAAACTGCTGGCGGCAATGATGCCGGCCATCATCACCGGAATCAACAGAAACAGCGGCCCGAGGAAAATGATCAGCATCATGTAGAGCACCGCCTGCTCTTCATTCAGGCCGGCGGGCAGCGCAACGGGCGGCAGTCGTTTCAGCATGGCGGCCTGGTTGGGATCGACGGCCATCTGACCGGTGGAAATCACCACCACCACGGGCAGCAGCACCACGAACACCAGGGGCACAAGCAGCATGGGCAACACCGCCTGGCGGCTGCGGCGCAGCTCCATCCAGTCTTTGGCAAAGACGAGTTTAATGCGAAACAGATTCATGGTTTTGCCCGGGCACCAGTGCGAAATAGATGTCCTTCAGTGAGCGGCGCTCCTCCTGCACGGCGACAATGTCAGCCCCGGCCTGCACCAGGGTCCGCACCACGGCGGCAATTTCCGCCGGATGGCGCAGCGCGATCCTCAGATGGTGTGCCGGTGCCGCCGGCTGCGGCTGCCAGCCTGCCTGCCGCAGGGCGGCGAAGAATTGTTCCCGCGGTTCGAGAAAGTCGATCCACCACACGCGCTCGGGCCACAATTGCCGGCGCAGCTCCGCAATTGTGCCGCTGGCGAGAAGGCTGCCGTGATCGATGATCGCCACCGCTTCACACAGCAGCTCGACTTCCTCCAGCCGGTGGGAGCACAGAAACACCGTGCGTGGGCGGCCGGTGATGAAGCGGCGCAAATAGTGCAGCAGCTCCTCCGAAGTTTCCGGATCCAGCCCGGCGGTGGGTTCATCGAGAAAGAGAATTTCGGGGTCGTGAATGAGCGCGCGCGCGATGCTCAACTTTTGCTTCATGCCCTTGCTCAGGCTGCCGGCCAAATCCCGGCGCTTTTCCGCCAAATCGAACTGCTCCAGCAAGCTGCCCAGGCGCTGCCGCAGCGCGCTGCCGCGCAGGCCGTAAAGCCCGCCCCAAATTTCCAGATTCTCCTGCACGGTGAGCTTCTCGTAGAGATTGGTGTCGGTTTGCACGCCGCAGCGCTGCCGCACAAGCTGGCTGTCGCGCGGCACCTCGTGGCCCAACACGAACGCCTGGCCTGCGGTCGGCAGCAACAGGCCGTTGAGCAAGCGCACCGTGGTGGTTTTGCCGGCGCCGTTGGGACCGAGAAAGCCGAAAACCGTGCCGGGCGCGACTGTGAGATTCACCTGCGCCAGCGCCGTCAGCGTGCCGAAATTCTTGGTGAGATTGTGGGTATGGATCACCGGACTCATGGTCGCCTGACAGGTAAAAAATGGTGCGCCACGTGGGTGAAGCCTGCTGGCGGAATGAGGGCGAAATTTTAATTGTATGCAAGCATTTTTTCTGTTACCCTCACCCGGTGCATGTACCGCAAGCCCGTCCTGCAGAAGTGATAGGGAGCCCGTGAGGTATGGAAGATGTGCTGAAGTTTCTTTGGCAATTCTTGAGCCTGTTGTCGATTCCACTGCTGGTGTTGTTGAACAGTTTTTTCGTTGCCGCGGAGTTTGCGCTGGTGGCGGTGCGGCGCACCCGGGTCGAGGAAATGATTCAAAAAGGCCGCGCAGGTGCCGCCGCCGTGCGACGCGCCATCAGCCGGTTGGATGATGCCATCGCCGCCACCCAACTCGGCATCACGCTGGCGAGCCTGGCGCTGGGATGGGTGGGCGAGCCGGCGGTGGCGCATTTGTTCGAGCCGGTGCTGCGCTGGCTGCCGCTTTCTCTCTCCACAGTAGCCAGCCACTCACTCGCCGCGATTTCTTCCTTCACCCTCATTACGTTTTTACATGTCGTGATCGGCGAGCTGGCGCCCAAGGCGCTGGCGCTGCAACGGCCGGATGACATTTCCGTGGTGGTGGCCACGCCGCTGCTGGTGTTTGCGCGCGTCATGCGGCCGGCGATTTTGATGATGAACAGCGCGGGCAATTGGGTGGTGCGTCGCCTCGGCTTTCAGCCGGTGTCCGGACATCAGATGGTGCATTCGGTGGATGAGCTCAGCCTGCTGGTCGAGGAAACCAGCCGGGCCGGCATCCTGCCGGCGGATCAGGCGGTTTATTTGCGCAACGTCTTCCGTCTTTCGTCCAAGCAGGTGCAGGACATTCTGGTGCCGCGCGAAAGGGTGGCAGCTCTGGAGGTGCACGCGCCGGAAAACGAAATCATGGAGGCGGTGCGCGAAGGTGCACATACCCGCATGCCGGTTTACGACGGCACTTTTGACAACATCGTCGGCATTGTCAATGCCAAGGATCTGTTCTATTTCTTCAGCCTGCGCGGCGTGATCACGCTGGGTGATGCCATGTATCCGCCGGTGTTCTTTCCACCCGGCATGTCGGTGGCGGTGGCACTGCGCGAATTCCGCAACCAAAAAAAGCAAATGGCGGTGGTGAAGGAGCGCAACGGCCCGGTGCTGGGGATTGTCACACTCGAAGACGTGCTGGAGGAAATCGTCGGCGAGATCGAGGATGAGCACGATGTGCAGTAGGAACTAGGATTGGCAGATGCTCGTCTCACCGCCGCCTGTCCTCATGCAAGCCCGCAGGCTTGCAACTGCAAATTGGCTGGCACGCAGCCGGATTTATTTTCGCATTCCGCCAACGCCTGCCCGCCGTAAAGCAAAACTGCCCGCCTCCCAGCCTGCGACCTTCAGCCGGGAGATGGATTTTGTCTATCTTATCCGCGGGCAATTACCACCCGCTCATCTGGCGGGGATGATGGAAAGGCGGCTGCCTCTCCGCGCCGGCATCACGGCCACGGCAGTGATCTGTTACAAGACAAATCTTTGCAGAAAAAGCAAAGACTTTTTCCAACTATAGAAAAACCCAACGAACTGTTAAAGCCTTATCCGTTGGGTATTTCTATCCGTTGGAGATTTTCTTTTTGGCTGTGGCTCGTCCACGCCGGGGAATTGACGTGCCGATTTGCCACTGCCTGGCAGGCAGGTTGAAATGAGATGGCTAGCGGGCTGCCGACTTGCGCGCCAGCGCCTGGCGTGCGGCACACACCCGTTCCTGCGCCTTCTCCACCGAATCAGCCAGCGCGGTGAGATGTCCCATCTTGCGGTCGAGACGCGCGCCCAGCTTGCCGTAGAGATGCAACTTCACCTCGGGGAAAGCCGCCCCCGCCGCCCAGTCCGGCTCGCCATTTTCCCACAAATCGCCGAGCAGGTTGGCCATGGCTGCGGGCCGGAGCTGGTCGGTCGCACCGAGCGGCAGGCCGCACACCGCGCGCACTTGCTGTTCAAACTGGCTGGTGAGAGTGGCTTCAATGGTCAAATGCCCGGAATTGTGCGGCCGCGGCGCCAGCTCGTTCACATAAAGTTTCTCATCGCGCGTCAGGAAAAATTCCACACACAGAACACCGACCACCTGGAGCTGGTCCAAAATCGCGCGCGTCATGGCGACCGCCTCCTGCGCCACCCTGGGGGAAACCGCGGCCGGCGCCAGGGAAACATCGAGAATGTGATTGCGATGGCGGTTCTCGATCACACCGTAATGCACAAACGCGCCGTCCTGCCCGCGCGCCGCCACCACCGACACTTCCTTCTCAAAATCAATGAAAGCCTCCAGAATGCCCTCTTCGCCGGCGAGCAGATGCAAAGCGACAGCCGCCTGCTCCAGTGAAGTGATTTGCGACTGGCCCTTGCCATCATAGCCAAAACCCGCGGTTTTGAGCACGGCCGGCAGGCCCACCTGCTGCAAAGCCAGCCGCAAATCCTCCAGGGATTGCACCGGCTGAAAGGGCACCACCGGCAGGCCGGCGCTGGTCAGGAAGGACTTCTCCCGCAAACGGTTTTGCGTGATATGCAACACCCGTGCGCTCGGATGCGCCGGCACATGCGCGGCGGCAATCTCGACTGCCTCGGCGGAGATGTTTTCGAATTCGAAGGTCACGACATTGACACGGCGCACGAAATCGCGCACGGCATCGAGATCATCGTAGGCCGCCACCAGTTCATGATCGGCGATTTGGCCGGTGGGGGAATCGGTGTCGAGCGACAGCGTGTGCACGCGATAGCCCATGCGCCGCGCGGCCAGGGCCAGCATGCGGCCGAGCTGGCCGCTGCCCAAAATGCCGATGGTCGCGCCCGGCAAAATGATATGCTTCATCTCGGCTTTTCTCTCAAGGATGGCAGTCCACTACAACCGCAGCTCGGCGTTGTCCAAAACTCTTTGCGTCTGCTGCTGGCGGAATTGCCGCAGCTTCTCGCGCAATTCCGGCCGCTGGTTGGCGAGAATGGCCACCGCCAGCAGCGCGGCATTGGTGGCACCGGCCGTGCCGATCGCCAGCGTGCCCACCGGAATGCCGGCCGGCATCTGCACAATGGCGAGCAGCGAATCCAGCCCGTTGAGGGCTTTGCTCTGCACCGGCACGCCCAGCACCGGCACGAGCGTCTGCGCCGCCAGCATGCCGGGAAGATGGGCCGCGCCGCCGGCACCCGCAATGATCACCTCCAGGCCGCGGGCTTCCGCCGTCGTGGCAAACTCCGCCAGCCATGCCGGCGTGCGATGCGCCGACACGACCCGGCATTCATGCGGCACTTCGAATTGCTGCAACACCTCCGCGGCCGGCCGCATGGTCTCCCAATCCGATTTGCTGCCCATCACCACGGCAACCACGGGAGGCTGATCAAGCATCAAACGCTTCTCAGACATAACGGCAACTCTGAATGTGAAAATGCAGCGATGGCTTTCCCGCCCTCAGGCCGTCAGCGCAACCGCCTGCCTGATCGCACTGACAGCAGCAGACCCTCACTGCAGCAACAGCATTTTTCGCTGCAGGCTCCGCTCTCCCACCTGCAGGCGATAGAGATACACGCCGCTGGCCAGCCCCGTGCCGTCGAACCGGCGTTCGTAACGTCCGGCAGGCTGCCGCTCATTCACCAATGTGGCCACCTGCCGGCCCCAGGCATCATAAACGATCAGACTCACCGGCACCGCCGCCGCGCTGCCGGCCGCCACAACATAAGCAATCGTCGTCGTGGGATTGAAGGGATTGGGATAGTTCTGCGCAAGCGTGAAGGAGGCCGGCACCTCCCCACCGGACGTTGCCACTTGTGTGAGCTGGTCGAGCGCGAGAGCATACATCGAGCGGCCATGGGTGCCGGCAAACAGCGTCCGGCTGGGCGCATGAATGGCAAAATCGTACACCGAGACCATGGGCAGCCCCTCGCCGAGCGGATACCAGGCGCCGCCGGCATTGGGGGAATAGTAGGCACTGACATCGGTGCCGACGTACAGATAATTCGGGTGGGCGGGATCCACCGCGATGGTGTTCACCGGTGCATCCGGCAGGCCCGCGCTGATGTCTTCCCACAGGGCACCCATGTTTTGCGTGCGAAACACGTGCGGCTGCGGCGCGCTCCATTTCAAACCCGAAAATGTGACGTAGGCAATGTTCTCATCGGTGGGATCGACCGCCACGCGCGTGACCCAGCGGTAGGGCAGGCCCGCGGAAATATCCTGCCAGGTTTTGCCGTTGTCACTCGACACCCAGACATTGCCGTCATCGGTGCCGGCATAAATCACCGCAGAATTTGAGGGCGCCACTGCGATGGTCGTGATCGTGCCCAGCCGCGAGCCCGGCTCGCTGTCGGTGAGATCCCCGCTGAGGGCCTGCCAGGAGAGGGCGCCATTGGTGCTGCGATAGATGCGGTTGGTGCCGTAGTACAACACGGCACTGTTGTTGGGATCCATCACCACCGGCGTCGCCCAATTGGTCGGCTCATTCGGATTGATGCCATTGAGCGCATAGCTGAACGTGCGGCCGCCGTCCAGCGACTTGCCCAGCGCGCCGAACTGCGACTCGGCATAAATGATGTTGGGGTTGGTGGGATCGACGATCACGTAGAAACCGTCGCCGCCGTAGATCATCTCCCAATCATCCGTGCTGCCGGTGCGCGTGCGCAGCGTGCCGTTGTCCTGGGTGCCGCCCAGCAAATGTGCGGGATTGGAGGCATCGACGGTGATTTGATAAAATTGCGTGACGGGCAGCAGGGCCACTTTTCTCCAACTCCCGCCGCCGTCCTCCGAAATATCGATGCCACCGTCGTGGCCGACGACCAACCGTTGCGGGTCAGCGGGATCGAAAGCCAGGGCGTGATGGTCAACATGGGAGGTGGCCGCCGTCCGCCACTGCCACCCGCCGTCCTCCGAGATTTGCAGGGTCAAATCCAGCACAAAAACGCGCTCGGGATCATTGGGATCTACACGAATATTGCCGAAATACCAACTGAAGTTGGCAAAGCCACCGCGCAAAAGACGGTTCAAATCCGTGCGCTGCCAGGTCTCACCGCCGTTCTCGGAGCGATAGAGGCTGTCATAGGTGTAGTTCGCGTTGGTGTAAAGGGCGTAGAGATGATTGGGTTGCGAGGCGCAGAGTGCAAGGCCGATGCGGCCAATATCACGGCGGCCGTCGGGCAGGCCCTGCGCCGCGCCCAGACGCTGCCAGGTGTCGCCGCCATCCGTGCTGCGATAAATGCCGCTCGACGCGCCATAGAGATGGGTGTTGAATTTCGGCGGGCGAATCCGTTCCCACGCTGCCGCGAAGAGAATCGCCGGATTTTCCGGATTGATGACGAGATCAATCACGCCGGTGGAGTCATTGATGAACAGCACTTTCTTCCAGGTCGTGCCGGCGTCATCGCTGCGATACACGCCGCGATGGGAATCCTTCGCAAAATAATCGCCGATCGCGGCAACAAACACGCGCTGCGAATTGGAAGGATCAACGAGAATGCGTCCGATCGAAGTCGTGGCCTCCAAACCGATGAGCTGCCACGTCAGGCCACCATCGCTGGATTTGAACACGCCGCCGCCGGGGAAATTGTTGTGACCGCCGTTGGCTTCGCCGGTGCCGGCATAAATTACCCCCGGCTGGTTGGGATCGACCGCGAGATCGCCAATGGGCAAAACGGCCTGCTCGTCGAAAACCGGCAGCCAGGTCTCGCCGCCGTCGGTGGATTTGAACACGCCACCGGTGGCCGCGCCGGCATAAAGTGTGGCGGCATCGAAGGGATCGAATTCGATATCGGAAATGCGGCCGCCGATGTTGAGCGGCCCGGCAAAGCGCCAGCGCGCCGCCGCCTGGCTGGGTTTGTGCAATTGCCGCAGGCGGCGCGCCTGGGCGAGCGCCTCGAGATGGGCGGTTTTGGCGGCGACACCATGGGGAAACGTGCGCTGCCGCCAGGCCCAATCGGAAGGATAACTTTTGGCCCGCGCTTTTTGCTCGGCCAGTGCCCGCGCGCCGGTGTCGTCACGCTCGGCATCCGGCTTGCGCCCCGCCGAGAAGAGAAAGAGCAAACTCAACAAACCACTCAACAACAGCGGCGGCACAACTCTGGATTTGCGGAACGGGGGAATGGAACGGTGCATCGCAGGATTCCTGTTTGCTGCAGTGATCAGCAGGGTATCGACAGGCTGTATTGTAGCACAAAAAAATCAAAAGGCAAGAGCGAGATTGCCTGCAAGCGATTCCTCCTGCGGAATTGTCTATTGAAGAGCTCGGAGGGTGAAGCGTGGCGCAGCCTGCCGGGCAGCAAACGTCGCAGGTGCGCAGTTATTTCACGGTCGCACTCGTTTTTCCAGAGTCATACTCTGGCAGAGCCGCAACTCATGACTGCCGATGCTGCCGGACGTTGCCCGGGAGAAACCTTCGAATAGGCAGGCCGTAAGACACGGCGTCGTGCAGTGCCTTGTCAATTTCACCAAGGAGGACGAGAACATGCCTCATCGCACAAACATTTGGCGCAGTGGAATCTTGCTGGCCTGGCTGGTGCTGCCTCTGCTGGCCGTGGCGCAGGAAGAGCGCAGTGAAAAATCCTTTACCGTCAAACCCGGCGGCTGGCTGGAATTGCGCGCGGATTTTGGCTCGGTGGAGGTGACTTCCTGGGCCAAAGACGAAGTTAGGGTCGAAGTGACCAAAAGGGTGGAAGGCCGCTCGCAGCGCAGGGCGAGTGAGTTGTTCAAGGATTATGAGATCACTTACAATCAAACGGCGAACGGCGTTGCCATCGTCGCCAAGATGTATGGCGGCAGCCGGCGCTGGTGGGGCGGCAATGACGGGCTGCAAGTCGAATTCCGGCTGTCGGTACCGCAGAAGTACAATCTCGATTTGAACACGGCGGGCGGCAGCATTTCCGTGGATAATCTCATCGGGGAGGCACGTCTGAAGACCAGCGGCGGTTCGCTCACGCTCGGTCGCATCGAGGGGCCGGTGGACGCGCGCACCAGTGGCGGCAGCATCACCGTCGGCGAGGTGGACGGCGAGGTCGAGGTCGAAACTTCGGGCGGTTCGATTAGCGTCGATGGTGCCGGCGGCAGTCTGCGCGCGCACACTTCGGGCGGTGGCGTTACGCTGCGGCGTTTGCGCGGCTCGGTCACCGCGAGCACTTCCGGCGGCTCACTGAGCGCGGAGCTGCTCGAACAGTTCAACGCGCCCTGTGATCTTTCCACCTCCGGCGGCGGCATCTCGGTTTATCTTGCGCCGGGCATCAAGGCCGATGTCGATGCGCGGACTTCCGGTGGTGAGGTTGAGAGCGACTTGCCCATTACCGTGCAAGGCGCGATTGGCGAGGGCAAACTGCAGGGCAAGCTCAATGGCGGCGGGCCCTTGCTGACGTTGCGCACCAGCGGCGGCGATATTCGACTGCGCAGCCGTTGACGTTCCTGCTCTGATCAAGACTTCATGCGCGCTGGTCATCCAGGAGGGATCATCTGAAGAGGCAAGCCTGCGGCGACAATGCGTCCAAGCTGCTGGCGAAACAAAAAAGCCGAAGGGATAACCCTCCGGCTTTTTCATTTGAGCTCAAACAAAAGACTCTCCGCATCCAGCAGTATCAAAGTCCTAATTGATCGGTGGCCCAATTAGGCCATGAGGATCGCTGCGCCCTGGCGTACCCAGCGCAAAGAGGAACGCTATGCCACCGCTTCCGGAAGTAGCCTCTTCTTCCATTTCTGGCAGCAGCCGCACCTGTCGCTAGGATGCTGATCGTTCCCCATGGCATTGCTGCCGGTCTTTTCTCTTCACAATTGAACTTCGCGGACAGGCACAGGGCAAGATCAGCCTTGACATTGTTGGCAGGAATTGCTTAAATGCTGCGCAATAGTCTGTGCATTTGCGCCAAGCAGTTGTGTCCAGTTCTCATTGAGGATTTCTCATGGCCAAAGAGTTCTCGCCTTTCACCCCCGGCGTTCCAGTCCCGCTGGAGTTTTTCGTCGGCAGAGCCGAGGAAATCCAAAGGATCATCAACAGCGCGCGCAAAGCGGTGGCGCTCAAAACCCTGGAAAGGTTGTTTGTTTTGGGCGAGCGCGGAATCGGAAAAAGCTCAATCTGCAAATTTGCCCTGTCTGTCATCGAGCGGGATGTGAAACTGTTGGGGCTTCATGTTTTCCTGGGAGGGGTGCACACCCTCGAGGAGATGGTGCGAAGAATCTTCGAGCGGCTGCTGCGCGAGAGTATTGACAAGCCCTGGTATGAAAAAACCAAGGAATTTCTGGGAAATCACATTCGCCAGCTCGATATTTTCGGGCTGACCGTCGAGTTTTCGGCCTCAGACCGAGAACTCAGCCGCGCGGTGAGCGATTTCGTGCCTGCGCTGAAGAACCTGCTGACCAAGCTGGTTTCCGAGAAGCAGGGCATTTTGCTGATTCTCGATGATCTGAACGTCCTGGCAGGTTCCGAACAATTCGCCAACTGGTTGAAGAGCTTCGTTGATGAAATGGCGACTAAGCCGAATCCCGTCCCGGTCGTGTTGGTCCTGGTGGGGCTTCCCGAACGACGACAGCAATTGATTGCCAAGCAGCCCTCTCTGGACCGTGTTTTCGATCTCATCGAAATCAGGAGTTTCTCAGCAAGCGAAACGACTGAGTTTTATCAGCGGGCCTTCAAAAAGGCGAATGTGGCGATTACCGAGGAGGCTCTGCGAATCTTGGAGCGCCTCTCCGGCGGATTTCCCGTGTTTGTGCATGAGTTAGGAGATGCAGTTTTCCAAGTGGACGAGGACAATCGCATTGACGATGCGGACATCTTTCCCGGCATCCTCCGTGGCGCTGATTTAATCGGCAGAAAGTACATCGAACCCACGGTGTTGGCTGCGATACGAAGCGAGAAGTATCGCGACATCTTGAGAAAGATTGCACAACGGCCTTTTGAACACCGCTTTTCCCGCAAAGAGGTTGCGGCAAGATTATCGGCAACGGAAGCCAGGATGTTCGATAATTTCCTGCGCCGGATGGAAAAGCTGGGGGCACTCCGCAAGGACAAGGAACGCGGGCCTGGCAGTTATGAGTTTGCCAGTGAACTCTATTATTTCTTTTTTTGGCTGCAAACGCAATCACCGCCGCCCAAGTCTGGCGTTGCTGCCAGCGCGGCTCCTGCCAAGCGAACGTGACAGTCACTCCCCAATAATCTTCACCACCACCCGCTTCCTGCGGCGGCCGTCGAATTCCCCGTAAAAAATCTGCTCCCACGGCCCGAAATCGAGCTTGCCGTTGGTGATGGGCACCACCACCTCGCGGCCCATCACCTGGCGCTTGAGATGGGCGTCGGCATTGTCTTCGCCGGTGCGGTTGTGACGATATTTCGCGGTCGGCGCGTGCGGCGCCAGGCCCTCCAGCCAGGCGTCGAAATCCTGCAGCAGGCCGGATTCATTGTCGTTGATGAACACCGAGGCGGTGATGTGCTGCGCCGCGACCAGCACCAGTCCTTCCTGCACGCCGCTTTTCGCCACCAGCGCGGCGACCTGATCGGTGATGTTGATATAGTCCCGGCGATGCGGGGTGTTGAACCAGAGGTATTCAGTGAGGGATTTCATGGAGTGGCTCCTTCATAAGAATGGGAATGGCAGACCTGCTTGTGGGAATGCCCGGATGCCAAAGGACTCAGATTCGATTTTTATCTGCGCTATTCTGCCTCATCTGCTGGGGAGAACACGCATCCTTTGAAGACGCCGAATTCTCACAGGATCCCGGCAGCATGAGCTCAGGCGGCAACATATTTGCGAAAGTCATCGCGCATGAAAATCTCACCCGGCGTTTTCAAGTCTGCTGACTTTACCTGGGAAGGCTTCCCACCCAAAGCACTACTTCACAGCCAAAACGCATTCGGCAGGTGTTTGATTTCGACCTCGTCGCCGCGGCGCGCCACCGCGATCACGTCGAAGCGGCAGTCGTGGTTGACGATGTTGTTGGCGGTGAGATAGGCGAGCGCCACCCGGCCGATCTGGCGCTGCTTGCGGCGGGTCACCCAGTTGAAGGCCTCGCCCATGGCGTCCGAGCTTTGCGTTTTCACTTCGACGAAAACCAGCATGCCGTCGTGTTCGGCCACCAGATCGATCTCGCCGTGGCCGTAGCGGAAATTGCTGGTCACGATGGTGTAGCCGAGCTGTTTGAGATATTCCGCGGCGCGCTGCTCGCCCCAGTTGCCCAGCTTGTTGCTCGCTTGACTCATCGTTACCCTCCCCAAAAGAAACGCGGTGAACGGAGAACGAACCCGCAGGACGCTTTACTCCATGCCGGCCGAGCGGCGCGGCTTGAATGAGCGGCGATGAATGGCGCACGGCCCAAGTTTTTTCAGCGCGGCGAGATGCGCGACCGTGCCATAGCCCTTGTGCTGATTGAAGCCGTATTGCGGAAAGCGGCGATGATAGTAACCCATGATCTCGTCGCGCACGACCTTGGCGAGAATCGAAGCGGCGCCGATGGTGAACGACAGCGCGTCGCCTTTGATGATGGCGGTCTGCGGCACCTGGCAGCCCGGCAGCGGCCGGCCGTCGATCAACACGTGCTCGGGCCGGGGTGCAAGGCCGGCGATGGCCCGCTGCATGGCCAGGATGGTGGCCTGCAGGATGTTGAGCCGGTCGATTTCGTCGGCATTCACGATGCTGACGGCGTAGCTGGTGCAGCGCTCGATCAGCAGCGGATACAATTCGGCGCGCACCCGCGGGGTCAGTTTCTTGGAATCATCGACGCCCGGGATGCTTTCGCCGGGCGGGAACATGATGGCGGCGGCCACCACCGGACCGGCGAGCGGGCCGCGACCGGCCTCGTCGACGCCGGCGACATATTGCAGCCCCTGCTGCCACAATCGGTTTTCATACTGCAATTTGTCAGGCGCCACCTGCATGGGGGAAAGTCACCCTCGCCTTCCTTATCAACAGCTCCGGGCACAGCGGGATTTTTGATGCCGCAATATAATCCGGCCATGATGGGAATGCAATGAGAAAAAAGGCTTGCAGGTTCAGGGGCAAATCGGTAATATTCGCCGGATTTGATCGGCAGGTTGTCGCGGTCAAAGTTGCCCGAATCACGGCATGCCAGGGAGGCAAAGCACATGACCTACTCCGAAATCGGATTTCATTTTGACGAGGAGGAGATTGCGCAGGTCGCCGCAGCTTTCAATCTCGACACCAATTGTTTGCAGGTGGAGTTTTTTCGCCCCGGCCATCAGGGCATCTTCGTGGAGACCGTTGCCGACCGCAAGTTCCGCATCCATCTCAGCCTGGAGGAAAAACGCATCGTTTCAGTGCAACAAATCGCCGGTCCCCTCACACCCGCCCTCGATGCGCCGGATCCCTTCGCGAAATACAAGGCATTCATGAAGTAGCTAAAAGGGCCGGGGCGGTGTGGCAGACGCTGCATCTGAGCCGCCTGCCGGCATGGCACCCATGCCTGCCATCCACCAGACGGATCTGCACAGCATCTTCCCCTCAGCCCTCAGGCTTTGCAATTTCAACACAAGGATCCTTCGTCATGTCACGGCATCGTTTCTCTTTGTTGCCGAGTTTGATTTTCGGCATCGTCGCGGGCATCGCCATTGCGACGGTCTATTTCCATACGCCCGCCCCCACCCGCCAGGAGCCGCCCGCCCGCCGGGATTCGCTAACCATCGCCCCGGTGGCCGCGCGCACGGAAAACAACGCCCTGCTGGAGGACGAGCGCAACACCATCGAAATTTTTCAGCGCGCCTCGCCCTCGGTGGTGTTCATCGTCAACAAGGCATTGCGCCGGGATTTCTTCTCGCTCGATGTCTTCGAAGTGCAGCAAGGCTCGGGCAGCGGCTTCATCTGGGATCACAACGGCTACATCGTCACCAACTATCACGTGGTGCAGGACGGCAATGCCTGGAGTGTGACGCTGAGCGACAACTCGACTTATGACGCGGAGTTGATCGGCTCCGAGCCGAGCAAGGACATCGCCGTGGTCAAGATCGATGCCCCGCGCGCGAAGCTGTCGCCGGTGGTGGTCGGCAGTTCGGAAAATTTGCGGGTCGGGCAAAAGGTAATCGCCATCGGCAACCCCTTCGGCCTGGATCAAACCCTGACCACGGGCGTGGTGAGCGCGCTCGGCCGCCAGATCAAATCCAGCAACAACCGCACGATCGAAGGCGTGATCCAGACCGACGCCGCCATCAATCCCGGCAATTCCGGCGGGCCGCTGCTGAATTCCCAGGGGGAATTGATCGGGATCAACACCGCCATCTACAGCACCAGCGGCTCGAGTGCCGGCATTGGCTTCGCCGTGCCGGTGAACATCGTCAAGCGCGTGGTGCCGCAGTTGATCCGCTATGGCAAGGTCATCCGGCCGGGTCTGGGTGTGAGCATCGTCGATGATTCTTTTGCGCGACGGTGGGGGATCAAGGGCGTGATTATTGGCAGGGTGCAGCCGGGCGGGGCGGCGGCACGCGCGGGTTTGCGCGGCATCACCCAGAATCGCTGGGGGGAGGTGCGCCTGGGTGACATCATCACCGGCATCAATGGCAGGCGCGTCACCAACTTCGACGAGCTGAGCAACGAGCTGGAGCGCTATCAAATCGGTGAAACCGTGACCGTGAACATCCTGCGCGGTGAGGACGAGATGTCGGTGCGCGTGCGGCTGCAGGAGCTGTAGGCTGCAGCCCCCTCCCTGCCGCGGAGCAGGTTTTTCCGACGGCCACGCCGGCCTTTGCAAGATTGTGCCGGCGCGGCCGTTTGTTTTGGGGAATGCAGGTGGAGGCCGATGAATGCGCGGCCGAATTGCTCATGCCGCGGCCACTGCTGAAAAAACTGCCCTGCGGCAAGGCGCCGATTTTGAAGCTTTGCTGCGGCAATTCCAAGTGAGCCGGTATGTCGCCGCCCTCCAACGCACCAAACATGGGTTCTTGACGGAACTCTGACCTCGCCAGCCATGATCCACTTGCAGAATGGCGCGTTGTTTTTGGTCAAATCCCACCAACCGGCACCTTTTCCACAATCCTGCCCGGGGTTGTGAACAGATTTCCCGGGCATGGCTCACAAGCGCCGTGCCGGCCGGGATGCCGCTCGTCGACAGCGCTGCCCCAAACGAGAACGTTGCCTTGTTGGCCGTTCCCGGGTCATGCCGCCTGCGCAACCACGAGCTGGCGGCCGTTGCTGCTGTGCTCGGCCTGCACGCTCTCGCCATGCTGGCTGAGATCCAATCCGATTTCCTCCTGTTCGGCCGAGACGCGCAACGGAATCAGCCAATCGGTGAGCTTGTAGAGCAGGAAAGACCCGCCAAAGCAATAGCCGCTCACGATCGCAATCGCCAGCAGGTGATGCAGGAAGACATGGAGATTGCCCGCAAGCAGCCCCACCCCCTGCGCGAACACTCCGGTCGCCACCATTCCCACCATGCCGCCCACGCCGTGACAGGGAAACACATCGAGCGTGTCATCAAGCGTGGCTTTGGATTTCAGCCCAACAGCCAGGTTGCTCACGATGCTCGCCAGCGTGCCAATGAAAATGCTGGCGCCCACCGTCACGTAGCCTGCGGCCGGCGTGATCGCGACCAGCCCCACCACTGCACCAATGCAGGCACCCAGCGCCGAGGGCTTGCGGCCGCGCACAGTGTCGAACAGGATCCAGGCAAGCATGGCCGAGGCCGAGGCAGTATTGGTGGTAAGAAACGCCAGCGTGGCGGTTTCCGAGGCGGCCAGCGCGGAGCCGGCATTGAAGCCGAACCAGCCAAACCACAGCATGCCGGTGCCCAGGATCACAAAAGGAATATTGGCGGGGACATGAGGCTCACGGCTGTAATCGCGGCGCCGGCCCAGGACCAGCGCACCTGCCAGCGCCGCCAGCCCGGCGGACATGTGCACCACCGTGCCGCCGGCAAAATCCAACACACCCCACTGCCGCAGGAAGCCCTCAGGGTGCCAGGTCCAATGCGCCAGCGGCGCATAGATGAACAAACTGAACAGGCAGATGAAAAGCAGGTAACTCGAGAAGCGCACCCGCTCCGCAAACGAGCCGGTGATCAGCGCCGGTGTGATGATGGCAAATTTGAGCTGAAACAGCGCGAACAGCACCAGTGGAATGGTCGGTGCCAGCGCCGGATCAGTGGTTCCGCCGACACCGCGAAACATGAAATAGGTGAGTGGATTGCCAACCAAACCGGCAATGCTCTTGCCGAAGGCCAGACTGAAACCCACTACGATCCAGAGCAGGCTGATTACACCGAGCGCGATGAAGCTCTGCAGCATGGTCGAAATGACATTTTTCAGCCGTACCATGCCGCCATAGAAAAACGACAGCCCGGGTGTCATAAGCAACACCAAGCCGGTGGCGGTGAGCATCCAGGCGACATCGCCAGCGACGATGGGCCCGCCGCTCTCAGCCGGCGCAGCGGTTGGCAGAACGGCTCCCAACAGGCTCACTGCCAACAGAATCCCAAACGGGAGAAGCGAACGCTTTTTTCGCATATTTGCCCTTTCAGGTTTGTGGATGGGGAATTTCAAAAAATATTATATGACCATCATAAACATTAATTATTTGAACTAATCAGTTGTTTTACCATACTAATTAAATTAATGGCGGCAAATATAGGGTGAAAAACCTGATTTGTCAATAATAATTTTTGTTTATTCTATTTTTTCATAAAAAAATAAAGTCCAGAGAATGACTCGCATCCTCTGGACTCTTGCAATGTGCTCCTGCTGCGCATTTTAGAAAATTGCAGCGCCCACGCCAGCTTTAAGTCAAAGGCATCCCCTCGGCGGATAAATACCGCACAGATCAAAGCAAGTTTGATTTTTTCACAAAGATAGTATCCACCTGCGGATTAACGCCACGCCCGCGGAATCCACCCGGCTGGTGCCAATCGGCGGCATGAACTGCGTGCTGTCCGGGAGCGTGCGCGCCAGCAGTTGGAACAACAAACTTTGCCCGGGGCGGCCCGGTTTGATGCGCACCAACGCGGTGTCATCGGAGGCATATTTCTGCGGCCGCACATTGATGGTACTCTGCTTGAGATGCGTGTAGCGCAAATCCAAACCGGTGGTAAAGAAAACCGGAGAGTGGGGATTGTGGCAATTGGCGCAGTTGCCATGCAGATACCCGATCGCGGCCGCTTCCAGCGGCGGGCCGGGGATTTCCACCGGCGCCGTTGCAGCCGGTTGCAGGAAAATATTGCGGGCTGCCAGTGCCCGCAGTTGATCCTCGCCGTCGGCTGTCACAACGCCGCTCAGGCGTATCGCCTCGAACCCGATGACAAAATCCTTCTGCGGCTGATGACAGGCCAGGCAGCTCAGTCGGCCGGGAATGGTGTAGACATAATCGCCCAGCGGCAGGCGGAAACGAAAGCGGATGTCATTGCCATCGGTGAGAAAGGCTTCATCGCCGGCGCTGTTCCATTGATAGACACCCACTTGCCAGCCGTCGCGGCGGCGCTGCAGCACACGGGTTTCGATTTTGCGCCGGGTCAGGCTGTGGTTGCCCATCGTTGTCAGGTAAAAGGTTTTGAAGAACAGCGTGCCTTCCGGGAAGAACCATTGCTGCGGGTCACGGTTGTCGATTTTGCCGCCGGGCGGCAAAAACAAGTAGCGGCTCTTGTCATTGTCATCCGAATAAAGGGCGTAGCGCACGGTGTAGGGAATCAGACGGGGGTCGGGCGTTTCCGCCAGCGGGTCGTGATACAATCCGGTCTGTGAAATTTTCCCGGGCAAAGCGGCAGTGGGATTGTCCAGCAGCGTTGTTTCCGGCGCGGGCGCGATGGGCGTGCCGCGCTGCGCGCAGCCGGCCAGCAGCGCGGACAAACCCAGCACCGCAATCTGTCTCACCTGCATGACTGCTCACCATTTCATTTTGATGGACAAGTAGGCGAAGTTCGAATCATCAGCTTCGGGATTGCCGGCGCGCACGAAATCGCCCACAAAGAAACGGCTGAGACCCAGGCTCAGGCTGACGCGCTCACGAACATCGCAGTCGGCTTGCAGATCGAACTCATGGCCGAGCGTGATGCTGTCGCCCGGCCGCGCGGGCAACAGGGTCTCGCTGCGCTGGTCAAAATTGAACCCGCGCACCGCATACCAGGCATCATTGCCGTGTGCGAGGCGGAGGTAGTGCCACTGCGCGCGCAGTTGCCACCGCGGCGCCGGCGCGATGTCAGCCGAGAGAATCACATCGGCGATGTTGCTCCAACTTGCATAATCCATCGCGCCGAACTGGCCGTGGCCCGCGGGAAAGAGCGCGGAAAAGGTTTCGAGCTTGTTGTCGTTGGGATCGCTGTCGCCCGAGCCAAACTTGTAGGCCACGCCAATTTGCGGTGCCCAGGTTTGCCACAGCCTGAGCTGGCCCTGCAACGCCAGGGCGTAGGCGCCGACCGGCAAACTGCCGTGCCGGCCGGATTGCAATGCACCCTCGGCATCATAAGCCAGGCGTGACCAGAGTGTGCCTGCCAGCCGGCCGCCCAGCGTCCCGAGCATCAGATTTTTGCCACTGCTGCTGCCAATGGGAAAATCGCGGTCATCCACCAGCACAAAGGCGTAAAGATCCAACAGCCGCTCGCTGCTTTTACCGGTGGTAAAAAAAGCGCCGGCGAATTCTTGATTGCCATCCACCCGGGTGGCGTTCTTGTCGCGGATTTGCGCCAGCCAAAAATCGAGCGCCCAGTTGTTGGGACGATAGAGCACCCGCGCAGCTTCGAAGGCGCGACCGGTGTTGCCCCACTCCGGTGCCGCCACCAGCCGCCGGCTGCCGAAATTCAATTCCTGGCGGCCGAGCCGCAAACTGAGTGGCTTGCCGGCGAGCTGGTGCAATTCGAAATAAGCCTGATACAGATCGGCATTGCCGAGTGGCTGCGTTGTGCTGCCGGCCTCACCCCACAGCCGGCTGTCCTGCAGTTGCACGAAGGCTTCCAAATTTTTGGGCAGGTGCCAGTGCAATCCCAGCCGCAGGCGCTGCAGCACGAACACCTGCTCGTCACCGAGCTGCGTGTCGAAATCCGCGTTTTGGCGGTACTCCGAGCGCTGGCGCAGCTCACCGGTGATCTCAAGCGGTGTTTGCGCCGCCAGAGTGAGCGGCAGCAGGCAACCACCCGCGAGCAGCCAGTGCAAGGTTTTGGTTTTGGTTTTGGTTTTGGTTTTTGCCATTCGCATCCATCCTTTTCGCTTTGTGCATTTCCCAACAGTGACGTCTGCGTTAATTGGGCGACTCCGGCGCCGGGCAGGGCAGCCGCACCTGAAAGCTCGTGCCGCGGCCCACGGTGCTGGTGACGGTGAGGTTGCCACCGTGCTCGGTGACGATCTGCTTCACGATCGCCAGCCCCAAACCCATGCCCGACTTTTTGGTGGAAAAATACGGCTCGAAAATGCGCGGGAGATTTTCCGCCGCTATGCCGGGGCCGGTGTCGGCCACACTCATTTCAACCTGATTTTCCACCCGGCGCGTTCGAATGGCGACTTCAGCCTGGGGCGACGATTGCAGCGCATTTTCGAGAAGATTCAGCAACACCCGCCGCATCCCCTCCCAGTCGAATGTCAGCAGTGGCAGTTCCTGATCGAGTTCCACGCGCACGGTGCGCTGGCTGTAAAGACGGGCGACCTCCCGGATGAGATCATTCAATTGTGCCGGTGCCGGATGCAAGTCGGGGAGACGCGCAAAATCCGAGAACTCACGCACCAGACGGCGCAACTTTTCGATCTCCTGGTTGATGATGGTGCTGCTTTCGCGCAGGGTGGCGCGATAGTTCTCCTCCTGCCCGCGATATTCATCCTGAATCTGCTGCACCAGCAATTGGATCGGTGTGAGTGGATTTTTGATTTCATGGGCCAGCACCCGCGCGATTTCCCGCCAGGCTGCCATCTTTTCCAGCGCAATCACCTGGTCCTGCTGCCGCCGCAAATCTTCCACCATGGTGTTGAAAGCGTGGCCCATTGCACCGACTTCATCGCGGGACCGCACCGGCACGCGATACTGCCAGTCGCCCTGCGCAATGCGGCGCGCGGCCTCGCCGAGATCCTGCAACGGTGCGGTAATGCGTGCCGCCAGATACCAGCCCAGTCCCACACTGAGCAGCAAAACCGGGGCGTACACCGTGAGAAACACCGCAATCAAGCTGCGCTGCAGGTTGGCCTTTTCCAGGTCTATGATGTTGAAAAACTGCGCGGCGCGCAACACAGCCAGCGTTTGCCGGCGCAGCGCCTCCGGCACCCGGCGCTCGCCCACGAGCAGCAGACTGTCGCCGAGTGCCAGGGCCAGACGAATCGCGAGGGAATCACTGCCGGCTTCGCTCAGGGAATCCCGCGGCGGCGGTGGCGTGGGCGGTGGCGGCAAATCCGACAGCGTGGTATGGGCCGGCCAGTGGCGCACCCGGTTGCCGCGGCAGTCATACAAAACCATGCGGTGAGCCGGATGTGGTGACCATTGGCGGGCGCTCTGAGCATGGCGCAGCGCCTGGGCAAGTTGCTGCAGATCCCGGGCAAGGCTGGCGCGTTGCTGTTGCGTGAGCTGTTGCACGGCCGCCAGCGCAGCGTTGAGGCCCTCCGCTGTCTGGCTTTGCAAGCCAATGGCCAGTGCCTTGTCCAGCAAATCCCTGGCAAACCAGGCGACGGCCACCGCAGGCAGCAGGGTCAGCAGCAGAAACGTGAGAATGAATTTTGAACGCAACCGTTTCATGGTGTGCGGGCAAGCGGCAGCGGCGGTGATGTCGCCCAGGCCGAGGCTCCGTGCACGCGCTCCTGACCGCCAAGAAAAAAGGACAACAGCCGGCTGACATTCACGCTGAATCCGGACCGGCCGGATTCCGAGGGGGCCGAAGTTTCCTGCAAATCCGCGGACTCGATGCGTTCACGCCACTGGTGGTTCTGCCGGGTGCTGATGGGAATGACGGTCACCTGCAGGCGCACACGGCAGGTGCGTCCGGCGGGCAAGCCCGCCAGCGTTGCCAGCGGCAGGCGGGTGAGTGTGCTGCAAATTTTTTCCATCTCTTCAAAGCTGCCGCCGGAACGGCGGTGGTGATTCAATACCACATCGTAACGCTGTGCCCAAATGTCATACTTGATTTCCATCACTGGCAGCGCGCGAGTCACCTCGCGGTTGTGCTCATTGAGCACGCGGAAATCAAGACGAACGACGGCGGGCAGGCCGCTGCGGATGGTGTTGACGATTTTGGGTGAAAACAAGCCGGCCACCTGGACATCAGCGAAGAGACTGTCACCTTGCAGAACGGCGGTCAACGCGGTAACGCGCGGTGCTTGTGCGGCCAGCGGCAAGGCGGGCAGCCATGGGAGCAGGAGGGCTGTCAGCAGCAGGCGGCGCATGGCAAATCAGAAGGTCTGCCCGAGGGCGAGATGAAAGCGGAAAGCATCGCGGTCGAGCGGATAGGCGAAATCCATGCGCAACAAACCGATGACCGGCACTTTCGCACGGAAGCCGAAACCGGCAGAGGTGAAAAAGCGGCCGGCATCGTCTGGCAGGCTTGTGGTACGGATGCGGCCGGCATCAAAGAAGATTGCTCCCATCAGCCCGGGCCGGTGCAGTTCGCCGGCCACCGGGAAGCGCATTTCCGCCTGCGCCAGCACCAACTCCGTGCCCCAGCCCAGCGGGGTCAGGCCGCGTTCGGGAAAGCCACGCAGAGCATAGGCGCCGCCGAGATAAAAGCGCTCGTAAAACGGCGCTGCCGGTGTCACCCGGCCGGCCTTGCCGTGCAAAGCCAGGACGCTGTTGCCGAAAGCATGATACCAGCGGCCGTCGAACACAGCGCGGTTGAAATGCCGCGTGGCCTTCAGCGCAGGGCCGGCAAACTCGAACGAAAGCGCACCCCAAAGGCCGGCGCGGGGAAAGTAATGATCGTCACGGGTATCGAGGTGCAACCGCACGAAAAAAGTGTTGATCTTCTCTTTTGCCAACTGGGAGGCCAGCGCAGGCGGGAAATCCGTGCGCGTGGTGTCATTTACTTTGAATTTTGCCTCCGGGCGAACGTTGGCAAGATGCAACCCGGCGGCAAAATGACGCGCCCAGCCGGGGCTGCCGGCCAGCGTGATGGTGGCTGACCCTGTTCTGACTTTGTGCAGCGCCTGGCGGCCGCCGATATAATGAATGTAATCGGTGGCCCCGGAACCGGCTTCGATCTGCAAATCGAAACCGGTGGTGAAGATTTCCGGCTGGCGGTAATGGAGAAGAAAGCCGCCGGTGCGGTCGCCGATGACCAGGCGCGCGCCGGCGATGTTGCCGCCGCCCAGGAGATTGTCGCAACGCACACCGGCCGGCACCCAATACCATCCTTCCAACTCACTGAAACCACCGGCAAATTCCAGCCAGGGCCAGCGCCGCTCGACCACTTCGATGACCAACACGACTTTTCCCGGCGCACTGCCGGGTTTCGCGCTGAAATCAACTTGCTTGAAAAAATGAGTGGCGGTGAGCGCGGTGTAGTCACGGGCAATTCCTGCGGGCGTGACGACATCGCCGGGTTTGAGTTGGAGATAGCGGTGAATAACCTGCGGGCGGGTTTTGGTGGCACCGAGAATTTCGATACGCTCCACGACCAGGGTTGGAGGGGAGGATGCCGTGGTGGGCAGCGCGGTCGTGGAATCCCGGCCCTGTGCGACCGCCGCCTCGGTCACAGCAGCCAACAGGGACAGGCAAAGTGCGGGCACCACCAGAGGGTTTCGCATCGCGACAGACATGATGACTTACTCGCCAGCAAACTGTGCCACAATCTCCCGGTGGCGTGGCCGGTTGTCAAAATCAACCAGGACGATTTGTTGCCAGGTGCCGAGCAGCAGTTCGCCGCGGGAGAAAGGCGCCACCAGGGAGGGACCCAGCAGCGCGGCGCGCACGTGGGCGTAGCCATTGCCGTCGTGCCAGGTGTTGTCGTGTGCGTAGGCGGCATGCATGGGCGCGATTTTTTCAAAGGCGGCGGGCAGGTCTTGCAACAGACCCGGCTCGAATTCGATCGTCGTGATGCCGGCCGTCGAGCCGGCAACGAACACGGTTACGCTGCCGTTTTGCAACCCGGACTCCTGCAGGGCCGCGCGGATTTGCGGGGTAAGATCGCGAATGTCAGTAAAGCCCCTGGTGGCAACGGAAAGGGTGGTGGTGAAAATCATGGTCTCACCTGCTGCGTTGCGCGGTGGCGCGGCGCGCTGCCGTGCCATTGCGCAGCCAGAGATTCAGTTCCTGCAAGCTGTCGATGTTCAGCAACGCCAAAATAAGACGGTCCAGCCGCGCATCATCCAGCATTCCCAACCGGCGTTGCAGCGCGAGCGGTATGCGCCCGAACTTCTGCTTCAGCATCTACTGCACCAGCGCAAGCCTGGCCTGATGCCCACCTTCTCTCTTGCCTTCTCTCCTGCCTTCGAGCTTGCCTTCTCTCCTGCCTTTTTCGAAGCTCTCTTTCAGCCAACCTTCGACGATACTGGTTCGCTTGAGCATATGAACCTCCTTTCGAAAATGGGTCTGCACCGCTGCCATCCCAAACGAGCGAAGGTCAACGATCATGGCCGTGGCAAACAAATTCGCACGCAGCCGGGGGTCTGCAACTCCCTGCAGCAGCTCTTTCTGTATCGCCATGAGCTGCGGCTCAGGCTCGCGGTGAAACAGGGGTAAAAACGGTGCCAGCTCCCGCAATTCGCCCCTCAAAATCCGGGCTTCATATTCCCACAGCCGGATACTCGCCAGCCGAAATTCATTCGAAACACCGCCAAGCCGGATTTCATATTGGTCCGGGAAAACAGCCTGCCGCTTTCTCTCCAAGTAGACGATGATCACCAGCGCTGGCACCTTCAAAAGATACTGCAAGGCCAGGGCCTTGAGCGCAAAAGTTGGCAACTCTCCCCGCCTGGGTTGCAGCATGGCCTCCAGGATCACGGCATAAACCCTGCGCCTCTCCCGCACCAGCAGCACCTTGTCCCCGCGCAATTCGGGCAGATTGATCTGTGGGTCCGGCAACTCCTGCAACACGATTTTCCGCTTGCGACCAAAAAGCAAATCCCAAAAGCAGCCCGGCGTGAGCGCGAGCACGGTCTTGAACGCCCGGTCGATATCGTGCAAGGTTCCCCTCCCAATTGAATGAAGTGCCGGTGCGACAAGGTTCCACTCTGGCGGCGCCAAGCTCGCCAAGTTTTCGCGGAGCGCATGACTGCAGCCGAATTTTGACAAAACCAACAAGCCACAGCCGGAACATTTTCGCAAATGTTCCCACTTGCCGATGCACGGGGCGTCAGATGGCGGATGCCCCTTGGATGCTCTCCAACTCCTGTTTGACGTTTGCCACCAGGCCGCCACTTTGAATGATGCGCCGCATCACCGGCGGCAGGGCCGCGGCCTGGTAGGTGGTGCCGTCCAGCGTGACGGTGGCGGCGGCCAGATCGAGCTGCAGCAAATCACCGTCCCGCACACGGCGATAAAACTCCTCGTCAGGCAGAATCAAAAACGGCAGCGCTTCATTTACCAGGTTGCGCTTGTGAATGTAGGCGAAACTCCTGGCGATCACCGCCTGCACGCCGGCACCCTTGAGCGCCCACACGGCATGCTCGCGACTGGAGCCGCTGCCCCAGCCTTCGCCGGCGACGATGATATTCTCACCAGCGGCCACGCGCTGCACAAAGTCCGGCCGAAAGTAATGAAAAGCCTTGGCGCCGATTTCCTTCAGGTCGGAGAGATGGCAGAATTCGCCGGCAATTATGGCATCGGTGTCAACATGATCGCCGAACAGTTGCGCCCGTCCGGTGAGAAGGGCGGGCGGCGCCTGACCGGCCGCGACGCGGCCGGCCTCTGTTACCGTACCGGCGGCCGGCGGCCGGGGGTTCGTGTACACGACTTCCGGCAATCCGCTTTTCGCACTCATGAGCCGGCTGACGCGATCGCGATCGAGGCGTGCGAGGTCCGGCCGCGGATCCGAAATTTTCAAATCGAATGCCGAGGCTGCCACTGTCAGCGCCGAGGCCAGCCAGGCAATACTGCCCTTTCCCATGCGATTGGGAAAGTTGCGATTCTGCGAAGAGAGCCAAACCTCCCCCGGCTGGGCGCGCTCACTGGCGATGCCGAGACACATGCTGCATCCCGGTTCGTTGATACGAAAACCGGCGCGGCGATAGATCTCCAACAGCCCCTTCTCCTGCAGATGCTGTGCGATTTCCAGGCTGCCGGGAACGACGATGCGATTGGGAGAGGCCACCGGCTGTTTGCCTTGTTCCAGTGCAGCCTCGAGCACCAGCGCGGCGAGTATCAGCTCCTCCTCAGTGGTGGTGCAGGCGCCGATGAAACAGCCATCGAGTGGCTGGCCGGCAACCGCGGTGACGCTCACGACATTATCCGGCGAGTACGGCCTGGCCACTTGCGGTTCCAGACCGGCCAGGTCGATGCGAAAGGTGGCGACATAGGCCGCATCGGCATCCGCCGTGAACCACCAGCCGCCTTCGCGAAATTGCGGATCGCGGCGCTGCTGCATGGTTTGCCGCACGCGGCCGTCGGCGGGGAAGATGCCGTTGAGTCCGCCCAATTCGGCGGTCATGTTGGCAATGGTGAAGCGAAAGTCGGTGGAAAAATCCTCGAGATGATCGCCGCTGAATTCCACCGTGCGCTCCATCGCCACGGTGTTGCGGCCCAACTGCCCGAGGGTCTTGAGGATCACATCCTTGCCGGTGAGGCCAAAGGGCAGGGCGCCGGCATAATGCACGCGAATCGCCTCGGGCACCTGCAGCCAGGAATAGCCGCGCACCATGGCGGCGACAATGTCCGCGCCGCCCAGGCCGATCGCCAGTGCCGCCATGCCACCATGCGAGCTGGTGTGGGAATCCGCGCCCAGCACGATTTCGCCCGGTCGCACCAGTTGCCGAAAGAACTCGGTGTGCATGATGGTTTGGTTGGCGTCATAGAAATACTTCAGCTTCGCCTCCCGTGCAAAGCCGCGCGCGAGTTGCACCAGGTTTTGCGTGCGTGTGTCGGAGGCCAGCGTGCCGGCATCAACCGTATGATCGAGTGCCAGGTAAAAACGGTCCCGGTTGAACAACGGCGGCCGGCCGAGCGCCTCGTAGGTCAGGTTCATGCCGTTCCACGCCAGTTCGCTGGCGATCGTCCAATCCACCGTGATGGCAAGAATATCACCGGCCTGGACGTCATTCCTCTCCCAGCCCAAAGCATGCTGCAGAAGGATTTTTTCAGTCAGTGTCATCGGACGAGGGGAAGTCATGCCCGCCACCCAAAGAGAAAAGTTTGCTGCTGCTCCGCCGTTGGATTGTAAGAAATCAGCCCCGCCTTTCCTGCGGCTGATTGGCGCATGACGCGCGACGGCAATATAAAATCGCCTGCTGCCGAATGCAACCCTGTTGTCAGCGCTGCGGGGTGCCGCGGCTCATTTGGCGGCCTCGCCCGGCCATGCCGTGCCCAGCCAATCCGCATAGATTCGCTTTTGCAGGTCGGTGGGATTACTGCTGTGCCTGACGATGATCTCCGGCACCGGCGGTGCCGCCAGCTTCACCTGAAAGTGGCGCAATTTTTCATGACGAAAGACGGTGAGCCGAATTTCCTCGCCGACTTTGTAATCCGCCAGCCGCTCCGTCAACTGCTCGGCGCGAATGCGATAATCATTGAGCGCCACCAGTTCGTCGCCGGTGTTCAGGCCGGCGGTGTGGGCCGGTGAGCCGGCCAGCACCGCAGTGATCAGGGTGCGGCCCTCCCGTTCCGCCGCGGTGAGGCCGAGCCACGGCCTGGGCGGATTGGCGGTGACTTCCTGTACTTCCAGACCGGCATAGCCCAAAAATGCGGCGAAAT
This sequence comes from candidate division KSB1 bacterium, assembly GCA_034506255.1. Taxonomy (NCBI): domain Bacteria; kingdom Pseudomonadati; order Candidatus Zhuqueibacterales; family Candidatus Zhuqueibacteraceae; genus Candidatus Coneutiohabitans; species Candidatus Coneutiohabitans thermophilus. Next base: position 392,436 of record JAPDPX010000006.1, read on the forward strand.
CAATTTCCTCCGTGCCGCGCACATAGCGCGCAAAAAAATCTTCATAGCTGCCTTCGCCCACTTCTTCCACCAGGCGCTGAAAATCTGCCGGCGTAAAACCCGGGCCGGAGAGGGGAAAGGCCTGATACATCCGCCGCAGCACCTGATCGAGCGAACCGCGGTTCTGCGTGCGCTGGCGGATTTCGAGGTCGAGGATCAGGCTGACATCGCTGCCCTTGTCGTAGTAGCTCACCTCGCGATTCTGGCTGTCTTCCCCATCCCTCCAAAATTTGATCCAGGCGTCGAAACTGGCTTCCTCCAGCGACTGCACTTTGCGCCCCGGCCGGCGCCGGTCGTTCTCAATCATCCTGCCGAGTTCGGCCAGGAACGACGGAACAGAGCGCAGGCCCTGGCGCCGGAGCAAAAGCGCGGTATAATAGTCGGTCATGCCTTCACTGATCCACAAGCAGGGGGTATAGTTCTCCCTGGTGAAATCAAACGGATGAATGCCGGCCGGCCGCAGTTGCTTCACGTTCCAGGTGTGAAAGAATTCATGCATCGCCAGGCTGGTAAAACGGTCATACCCGGATTCATTGCGGAACCCGAACGGATTGATTCCCATGATGGTGGAATTGATATGCTCCGTGCCACCTCCCATGCCAGGCGCACTGTGCACGAGAAAAGTGTAGTGCTCATAGGGGAGATCACCCCAAAACTTGAAACAGGCTTCCACCACCTGCCGCAGCCGATCGAGCAACTTGTCCTTCTCCCAGTTGCCTTCGCCAAAAATGCTGAGGATGTGCTTTTTGCCCCGCACCTGAAAGGGAAAATCCTGTTGCGTGCCAATTTCCAGCGGGCAGTCGATGAAGTAATCGTAGTTCGGTGCTTGAAACAAATTCGGCTTGCCGGGCACGCGCTCCAGGCCGGTGGTCACGTGCCAATCCCCAAACGGCTCGACCTGCAGGGTCAGCGGCAGGCGGCGGAATTTTTCGACATACATGAAGACTGCCGTTCCACTGACGAAACCGTGCTGATCATTCAAGCCGCGGGTGCGGTCTCTGAACTCATTGGCGTAAACCTTGTATCGCACCGTCACCATTGGCTGGCCCTGGGTTGCAACGCGCCAGGTGGTTTTGTCGATCTTGTGCCAGGGCAGGGGGGTCGCATTCCCTGCGCCGGCGTGGGCGGAGAACTCCTGCACGCCGCCGGCGAAGTCGAAAATCACGTAGCGGCCCGGCCGCCACACCGGCATGACGAAATCAAGCAGGGTGTCTTCCCGGGCTGGCGAGGCAACACGCATCTCGACTTCGAAAAGGTGTGTGTGTGGTTGTGACATGGCGAGACGATAGTGAATCGTTGGCGCGGAACTTACAGACGGTGCGTTCATGACGGCAAGCCCCATGCTTGTGATCAAGAACAACAGGGTGGGAGCGTTCATGCTACTCTTCGTCCATTTGCAAAATGAGAGGCGGCAAGGCAAGGGCCGGGGTTGGCGCAACACCGTGGCGCTGCCTTGCTTCACCGCGGGCATTTTTTGCCGAATGATAATTCAAAATCACCCCAGATGCAAGCCTCGGTCGGCGGCATGCGTGGCAGGTTGCGGGATTTCATCTTTGCTTTTAGAACTCAAATTCTTACATTGCGCCGCGAAAAAACCGGCCGGAAAACCATCGGGCAAGGCATGGCATATCGGATTGCTGCAATTGGAACCTTCATCCGCGACACCATCATCACACTGGCACAGCAGGAAGTGCCAAGCATCGGCGGTCTTTATCACACCTGCGCCTTTCTCGCCAGCCTGGCGCGGCCTTCCACTGTCATCCTGCCATGCTGCCGCATTGGCACGGACTTCTACGATGAGGTGGTGGCGGCGCTGACACGTTTCGGCCCGCAGGTGAGCTTCGACCTGGTGCAGCGTGTGCCGCAACCCAACACCCGGGTGACGCTGGTCTATCGCAGCGCCGAAACGCGCGACGAAAGCACCTCGCCGCCCATGCCAGCCCTCGGTCACGATGAACTCACGGCTGTCAAAAATTGTGATGCCGCCCTGGTCAATCTCATCACCGGCAGGGATGTGGAATTGCCGGCGCTGCAATGGCTGAAGGCGCAATCGCCGCGACCGCTCATCTACCTGGACGTGCATTCCCTGGCGCTCGGCATCGCGCCCGGTGGCGGACGCTTCTACCGTGCCATCCCGCAGGCGGCAGGCTGGCTGCAGGCCGCCGACATTCTGCAGATGAACGAGAAAGAGGCGGCCACGCTGCTCGGCCGCGAAGGGGAGCAGGCGGATTTGACCGCTTTCAGCGAACGAGTGGTGGCCCAAGGCCCGACGATTTGCCACATCACGCTGGGCAGCCGCGGCTCGCTGCTGTGTTATCGTGAACGCGGCACGATTCAGCGGGTGTTCATTGCGCCGGAGGTGCGGGCAAAGGCGGTTGACATCATCGGGTGTGGCGACGCCTTTGGTGCGGCCTTTCTTCATCACTATCTCGAACACGGTGACGTGCTGGCTGCTGCCCGTTTTGCCAACCGGGTGGCCGCCCTGAACACCACTTTTTGGGGTTCGCTTACGCCGGAGTTGTTCCGGTCGCATGTGCAGCCCTATCTGCACGCCTGAGCCTGTGCAGGCGGCAATGTTGGCACCCGCCGGAGGAAAATGTGAGCATGACGGCCCGCCCCTGTTGCAAAAGCTGCAGATTGGGCATGCCCCCGGTTCAGCCAGGGCGAAACGTTTCCGGCCAATCGTGAACCAACATGAGATGCCCGGATTGAGCAGCAATCAGGAGGATTCTTTGACGACCATGAAACTGATGCGCAAACGTGTTTTGATCACCGGTGCCAATGGTTTGCTCGGTCAAAACCTGTTGCACGTCTTCGCGCAGAATTACGATTGCACTGCCAGCGGCCGCAACCCGGAGTTTGTGGCGGCACGGCCGGAGGTGAGCTACCGGCCCTGCGACATCACGCGGCGCGCCGAAGTGGTCAAACTGGTGCGCGAAGTGATGCCCAACTTCATCATCAATGCCGCCGCGTTCACCGATGTTGACGGCAGTGAGCAACAACGTGAGGCCTGCTGGCAGGTCAATGCCACCGCCGTCGGCTATCTCAGCGAGGCGGCCCGCCAGGTTGGGGCGCGACTGATCCACGTCAGCACCGATTATGTCTTTGACGGCACCAGCGGGCCCTACACCGAGGCGCATCGTCCCAATCCCCTGGGTTTTTACGGCCGTGCCAAGCTGGCGGGCGAGAATGCGGTGATTGGCAGCGGGGCCTCTTATGCCATTGCGCGCACGATGGTGTTGTATGGGCACGGCCGCCGGCTCAGGCCGAATTTCGTCACCTGGCTGATCGGGCAACTGCGGAACGGCAATGCCGTGCGCATCGTCACCGATCAATTCGGCAATCCCACACTCGCCAGCGAACTGGCCGCGGCGCTGCGCGTGCTGGCGGAAGCGGGCCGCGATGGCATCTATCACATTTGTGGCCGGGAAATCATCGACCGCTATCATTTTGCCCTGAAAATTGCGGAAGTCTTCGCTCTCAACGCCAGACTGATTGCGCCGATTCGCACCGTGGATTTGAAGCAGCAGGCACCCCGGCCGATGCATTCGGGCTTCGACATCTCCAAGGCGGTGCAGGAGCTGGGGATTGCGATGTCCGGCGTGGTCGAGGGTCTGCAGAAATTCAAACGGGAGAGCGCGGACGGCCAGGCGGCATGAATGCCGAGCGGCGGTGCGGTCCCCAGCGCCGAGGGCGAGCCCGATCCGAAAGGATCAGCGGCGGCAAGGACCAGAGGGCCGGCGCGCACCGGTCGCGAGAATATCGCCACGGCCATCGGGTTTTCCCATGCATGAAGGAGTGTGACCTGAAAGCTCCCATCCAGCAGCATGTGTTGGTGGTGATTCCAACCTTCAATGAAGCCGGGAATATTGACCTGCTCTTGGACCGCCTGTTCGGCCTCAATATCCCGACCCTGCATGTTTTGATCGTGGACGACAACTCGCCGGATGGCACCGCGGAACTGGTGGCGCGGCGTTGCCGGCATGAACCACGGCTGCACCTGCTGCCTCGCGAGAAGAAAATGGGTCTCGGCACCGCCTATGTCGCGGGTTTCAAATTCGCGCTGCAAAACGGCTTCGATTTGATCTTCGAAATGGATGCCGACCTCTCACACAACCCGGAGGATATCCCCCGTTTTCTCAGCAAGGCCGGCGAATACGACCTGGTGATCGGCTCACGCTATCTCACCGGCGTCAACGTCACCAACTGGCCGCTTTCCCGGCTGCTGCTCAGCCTGTTTGCGAATGCCTACACCCGCATCATCACCCGCATGCCGATTCATGACTGCACCAGCGGCTTCAAGTGCTTTCACCGCCGCGTGCTGGAGGCCATCGCGCTGGACAACATTGTTTCCAACGGCTATGCTTTCCAGATCGAACTGCACTACAAAGCCTGGCGCAAAGGCTTTCGCATCTGTGAAATTCCCATCGTTTTCACCGAGCGCCTGGCGGGCAAGTCGAAAATGTCCCGCCAGATTCAACTGGAGGCTGCCAGGATGGTTTGGCGCCTGAAGCTGCGCGATTTGCTGGGCAAGCTCAACGCTTGAGCCCGCGCCGGGCAACACGTGGCGGCTGCCCGCGGCAAAATCTTTCAGCTCATGCAGACTCCAACCCTCTCACCGGACAATCTCGAGCGGCATCCCCGGGCCGGGGCGCCGGCGCGCCGGCCTGCGGAACCGGCCAGTGCACCGGATTTTTCGATCATCATCGTGAGTTACAACGTCCGCGAATTTCTGCGGCAGGCGCTGCTGTCGGTGCGCCGCGCGCTGGCGGGTCTCTCGGCGGAAATTTTCGTGGTCGATAATGCCTCGGATGACGGTTCCGCGGCCATGGTGCGTGCGCAGTTTCCGGAATGCGTGCTGCTCGAGAATGCCAGGAATCTCGGCTTTGCCGCGGCCAACAATCTGGCGCTGGCGCAGAGTCGCGGCCGCTTTGTGGTTTTGCTCAATCCCGATACCGTGGTGCAGGAGGATACTTTCAGCGCCATTCGGGATTTCCTGCTCGCGCATCCCGCAACCGGCCTGGTGGGCTGCAAGGTCTTGAATCCTGACGGCTCGCTGCAGCTTGCCTGTCGCCGCAGCTTTCCGACGCCCTGGGTGGCCTTCACCAAGCTCTCCGGTTTGAGCGCCCTGTTCCCGCGCAGCCGCTGGTTCGGCCGCTACAATCTCACCTATCTGCCGGAGGATGAAACCTGCGAGGTCGAGGCGATTTCCGGCTCCTTCATGGTGGCACGGCGGGAAGCCATGGCGCAAGTGGGGTTGCTGGATGAGGCGTTCTTCATGTATGGCGAGGATCTCGACTGGTGCTTCCGTTTTCGTGCCGCCGGCTGGCAGATTCACTATTTCCCCGGCACGCAAATCGTCCACTTCAAGGGCGAAAGTTCCAAGCGCAGCAGCCTGGACAGCCTGCGGGCGTTCTATCAGGCCATGGGATTGTTCGTGCGCAAGCATTTTCGGCGGCGCATGTTCATCATCACCTACTGGCTGCTGCACGCCGCGATCTGGGTGCGCGCCCTCATGGCCTTCGCCAAGTCCGCGTTCGACCGGCTGGCGCTGCCGCTGCTCGATTTGTTCATCCTGCAGCTCAATCTGGGGCTGGCCATCTGGCTGCGGTTCGAGCGCAGCTCCGTGCTCACCCACTACCTGGTCGTCGATCTCGTCTACTCCTTCGTCTGGCTCACCTGCCTGGCGCTGTTCGGCTGCTACCAGCGCGCGCGCTTTTCTTCTTATCAGGCGCTGGTGGCCACCCTCACGGGCTTTCTCATCAACGCCAGCCTGACCTATTTCTTCAAACAATATGCCTTCTCACGCCAGGTGGTGTTGCTGGCAGGCGTTCTCAATCTCATCCTGCTGGCCGGCTGGCGGCTGCTGGTGAAAGTGCTTTACCATCTCGGCATCGGGACTTTCAGCGGGACCGTGGGCCGCACCCTGCTGGGCACACGCACGCTGATCGTGGGCGATTTCCCTTCCGATGTGCCGCTGGTGGAGCGGCTCAAGCTCAACTTCGGCGGCAGCTATGAGCTGGTGGGGCTGGTGAGTCTGGAGCCGGCGCAAATCGGGCAAACGTTCGCCGGCTTGCCGGTGATTGCCGCCTTGCCCGGGCTGGACACCCTGCTGCAAGCCGGCAACGTGCCGCGGATTCAGCAGATCATTTTCTCCACCCAGCGCGTGCCGTTTGACCGCATCATGCGCGCCATGTCCCGCAGCCGCCGGCATCAGGTGAGCTTCAAACTCGTACCCAGCCATCTCGATGTCATCATCGGCAAATCCGGCATCGATGATATTGCGCAAGTGCCGCTGATTGAAATCGAAAACCGGCTGGCGCGCACCCTGCCGCGCCTGAGCAAGCGCGGCTTCGACCTCGGGCTGGCGGCACTGGCACTCGTGCTGCTCGCACCATTTTTCCTGATACGGCTGCTGCTGGTGCGACGCTGCGAGACGGTGGAAATTGCCATGCCGCCGCAGCCGCCGCTGCGCCTGTGGCATCTTGCGGGGGGCAGCCGGATTGACCGCTGGCCCTGGCTGTTGGCAATTTTGCGCGGCCGTCTCACCTGGGTGGGCCGCGAGCTCTGGGAGGACGCCGCCGATTTCGAACGTGTGCGCGGCCTCGGCCTGCTGCCCGGCCTCACCGGTCTGGCGCAGGTGAGCAAGCGCAAAATCCCCCTTTCACAAGAAGAAAAAGATAAGTATTATTTGTACTACGTTACACACTACAGTCCGCTGCTCGATCTGGAGATTCTGTTTCGCGCTTTCTTTCGAATTTAATGACTTGTTGCCTGAGTTCGCAGGAGGGGCTCGCAAAACGTCCTGCCGGCGAATGTTGTGAAAGACCGGGCCGCCTGCCGGGATCTTCGCAGGTGCTTCGCCGGATCACCATGAAAAGGGATCTTGTGCCACCGCGAAAACGCCGCAATGCAGGCCGGCAGACCAACAAGAGGCCGGCGTCGGGATTTTTCAGGCAACAGGGCATGAGTAAACTTTCTGCGCACGGTGGCGCAGACCATCCCCAAACTCCCCAAACTCGCAAAAGGAACGACCACCATGAGCGGTTTCATGCTCGAATTTGAACGCCCGATCGCGGAGCTGGAGAAGCGCATTCAAGAGATGCGCGAATACGACGCCGCCGCCAATGCCGGTCTGGGGGAGGAAATCCGCAAACTCGAGGAAAAAGCCAGACGACTGCGCGAGGAAACCTACGCCAAACTCACCCGCTGGCAGCGCGTCCAGCTCGCCCGCCATCCGCAACGGCCTTACACCCAGGATTACATCGACCGCATGATCGACGATTTCGTCGAGCTGCATGGCGATCGCGCTTTCGGCGATGATCCCGCCATCATTGCCGGCCTCGGCCGGCTGGGGCCGCATTATGTCTTCATTGTGGGCCAGCAAAAAGGCCGCGATACCAAACAAAAACTCTACCGCAATTTCGGCATGCCGCACCCCGAAGGCTATCGCAAAGCCCTGCGCATCATGAAACTCGCCGCGAAATTCCAGCGGCCGATCATCTCACTCGTCGATACGCCGGGCGCCTATCCCGGCATTGGTGCGGAAGAACGCGGCCAGGCCGAAGCGATTGCGCGCAACCTGCTCGAAATGTCCCACCTGCCGGTGCCGATCATCGTGGTGATCGTGGGTGAAGGCGCCAGCGGCGGCGCGCTCGGCATCGGGGTGGGTGACCGGGTGTGGATGCAGGAGAACACCTGGTATTCCGTCATTTCGCCGGAAGGCTGCGCCGCCATTCTCTGGCACGACAGCACCAAGGCCGAGCAGGCCGCGGAAGCCATGAAAATCGGTGCCAGCGATTTGATCAAACTCGGCATCATCGATGCCATCATCGCCGAACCCAAGGGCGGCGCGCATCGCGATTATGATGAAGCGGCGCGCATTCTCAAAGAGTGTCTGATCTTCGAGCTGGACAAGCTCATCAAGATTCCGCCGGAGGAACTGGTGGAGCAGCGCATCGCCAAGTACGGCCGCATGGGGTTCTTCGAAAGGATTTAGTCTCTTGAGCGTTGAATCCGTGTAAAAAGGCAAAAATTTTCCCAACTGATGAAAAATCCAACGGCCAACATTTTAACAGTTGGGCTCTTCTCTCGGCTGGAATTTTCATCTTGGCTGCGGCTTGCCCACGTTGGGGTGCCGGTCTTCATACCCATAAACTGCCCCGCTGCAGGTCATGCAGGAAGAGGCCCGTGCCGGATGCCGCCACCCTGCCGGGCTTTGCACGAGATCACCATGAAAATGCCGCAGTGCAGGCTTCCAATCTGTATGCAGACACGAGGTCTGCCTGACATTTTCATCCCGATGGATGCCAATACGGACATGGCAATTGCAGCGAATATGCGTAACCCGGGCTGCCAGCCCAATGTCGCCCACTTTGCAAGCACAGCGAAAAACTCTCGGGCACAGACGCGAGGCCGCACAGTTTGTGGAAAGATTTTTAAACCACAAAACCCGCCGGGAGCACGAAAGAAATCTTTCCAGCCTTTGTGATCCTGGTGGTGCTGAGACGGGTATTGGGCAATGCTTCCAGAAAAGCACTTTGCGGCTCCGCGGCTTTGCCTTTGTTTTTGTCCAGGAGACACATGCCGATCCACATCAAAAGTCCCGCCCTCATTCCAGCCGCCGGCAACAAACCCAAGCGCATCGAGGAATTCGTCGGGCGGGTCAATACCCAGACGGCCACCGTCAGCATTGCGCGCATGCGCAGCCCCGCCGGCTGGAGCGAGCCGGGCCAAACTCCAGAGTTCGAGGAATACACCGTGGTGCTCGCCGGCATGCTGCGCGTCACCACCAAAACTGGCGTCCACGAGGTCAGGGCCGGTGAGGCCGTGATCGTTCCGCGCGGCGAGTGGGTGCAGTACAGCACGCCGGGCGCGGAGGGCGCGGAATACCTGGCCGTGTGCCTGCCAGCCTTCTCCCCGGAAATCGTGCATCGCGACGGGGAGTGAGCCATTCTCGACAAGCAAAGGCACCCTCCTCTTGCAGGCCTTCTGCCGTTTTGCCTGCCTGGTCGTGCTGTCATCAGGAGGCGCGCATCGCCCGGGTGCGTGCCACTACAAAACTGTTGACCTTCCCACCAAAAGCAGCCGGCATCGCCTGCGCGGCCTGCCCGGCAAGGATGATGCGCGGGTTTGCCACCCTGCGCCGGTCACCGGCGGGTGGCAAGGTTTATCTGTAAATGATCAACACGCGACTGCGCCGGAGTTTTCCAAAGTATCACGGGGCTGGGGGAGCGGAAGGGTTCCGCAGCAACGACTGAGTGGTTGCGGGAAGATTGGCACCAAAAGCTGAAGGTTCCAAAGCTTGGCGTGTTGCAGCGAATTTTGATGAGTCTGATCCGGGGGCAAGCCGCTGCGGGAACGCTTGCGGCAGGGAGGGGTGGGAAGCGCTCTGCGCTTTGCCGGCACAGGCCGTGCGTCAGGTCCGATCAAATGAACACAAGCAGCCGGCGCTGAGCATTGCCTGGTGCCGGCTGCTTGCCAGCGTTGCCTTTTGCCAGAGCAAGCCACCGGACATGATCGAAAACAATCTGCATCTGCGCGTGCGTTATGCCGACACCGACAAAATGGGCGTGGCATACTATGCCAACTACTTCAAGTGGTTCGAGGCCGGCCGCACGGAAATGCTGCGCGCCACCGGCCTGCCCTATGCCGAAATCGAGCAGTTGGGCGTGGCCCTGCCCGTCACGGAGGCCTGCTGCACCTATCGCAAGCCGGCCCACTACGATGATCTTCTGCGCATCGTCAGCCGCCTGCGTGAGTTCCCGCGCGCCAGCCTGCGCATCGAGTATGAAATTTTCAACCAAAACGACGAGCTGCTGGCGAGCGGCCACACCACCCATGTTTTCATCAATGCCGACGGCAGGCCGGTGCGGCCACCGCGGATTTTTTTGCAAACGCTGCGACCCTTCTTCGAAAAGACGGCGTGAGACGGCGGGCAACTGACCATACCGCCCCCGCAGCCCGGGCTAATTTGCGCGCCGCAAGCGTTGCGGCTGTGCGCCGGGCACGCGCGCAATTTCGCCGATGACCTCCAGATGCAATTTGACCGTGGTGGTGTGCCACGGCAACGAGCCAATCGTTTGCAACTCCTCCGCGGCAAGCTGTTGTCGCACCAGCCCGGCAAGCTTGCGGAACTCGACGCTGGTTTTGTTTTTGGGGACGGCACGACGAATGGCCCGGCGCAGCATTTCATACTTCCACCGATCGATGTGGGTGCCCTGCTTGCCCGGTGTGGGCGTCAAACACAGCATTTTGCCGGCAGTTTTCTTCATGACAGATGTCTCAACAAAAATTGCCGACCGTAAGAAGCAAAACGCCGCGCGCGACTTGTTCCCGGCCGGGCGGGGGCTGAAAAGTCGCATTGCGATCTCGCACGAAACGTCTCTGCGCAGGCGCCACCCTGCTCAGGGCTGCCACACTTGATTGCTGCGGTCGATGTCCGGAAAATCGTTGCGCGCGTCGATCGCCACGCGCCGCACAGCGGGCTCGCGGGCAACCCGCAGGCTTTGACGCCGGCCGCCTGCCAGCCACGACGCTTCTGACAGCCAATGCTCCTCGACGGTGCCATCCACGCGGGTAATCGTGAGCGGCACCGGCATGGCGGCCAGTCCGCGATCTTCAATGATAATCTCCAGGGAATCACCCACCGTTTGAACCGCTGCAATCGCCTGGTCGAGCGTCCAGGTTTCATAGAACCAGATGCGCCAGAACCACGAGAGATCCCGGCCGCTGACATCATTGCAGGTGTTGAAAAAGTCGTACGGTTGAGGATGCTTGTTCTGCCAGCGTTTTCCGTATTCCCGGTAGGCACGCAGAAAGGTTTCTTCGCCGAGAATGGCCTGCAGGGCAAACAAAACCTGTGCGGTTTTGTTGTAAGGCAGGGCATAATAAAGATCCGCAGCCGGAAAGAGATCGCCGTGCCGCATGAGTTCGACTTCGCGGCCGGCGCGCGCGATGGCAAGGTAGCTTTCCCGTCCCATCACCGCACGGTCAAAGTTGAAGAGTTGCTTCACGCCCTTTGCGCTGTTGAATTGCGTCAGGCCTTCGTCCTGCCAGGGGTGGCGGGTTTCATTGGAGCCGACGTGCATGGGAAACCACATGTGGCTGATCTCATGCATCAGGTTGCCGGCCAGACGCAGCGTGTCCTGATAGTTCTGAATCACGGTCAGCATGGGATATTCCATGCCGCCGCCGTCCAGAACACCTGCAACGGCCGTCATGTGGGGATAGGGATAGGGCCACAACAAGCGGGAGAGAAATTCGGTCGCCAGCCGGCTGTAGCGTGCCCCATGAACCCAGGCGCTTGCGGCAGGGCTTTCGCGGTAGAAGCAGTGAATGGCAACTGTTTGAGAGGACCCGGCGGAGCCGGTCCGCGCGCGGGTGGCGTCCCAGCGGAAGCGTGCGCTGGTGGCCCAGGCGAAATCACGCACCTGGCGGGCACGAAAATGCCAGAGCTGGCTGTGCTTGTCGTTCTGACGAAAAGCGTGGGCGCGTTCGGCGGGCGTGGTGACGGTGACGATCGCATCGCTGCTGGCCGCCTGCTCGAGCCTGGCCAGGGTGGTGGCGGAAAAAATTTCGCGGGCATTCTGCAGCGTGCCGGTGGCAGCCACCAGCCAGCCCTGCGGCACGGTGAGGCGAACATCGTAGTCGGCATAGCCCATGTAGAATTCCGACTGCCCGAGATAGGGATCGGCAACCCAGCCCGAGACATCATCATAAACGGCAAGCTGGGGATACCAGTAGCCGAGGATAAAGACTTCGCCATCCTGGCCCTGGCGGCCGTCGCCCGGCGCCGGTGGCGGCGCAAAGGACCATGCCATGGCAATCGTCACGCTGTCGTGGGGCAGCAGTTTTGCGGGCAGGCGCAGCCGCAGCAGCGTGCCCGTGATGGTGTAGCCCGCTTCAAAATTGTTCCGGCTTGAAAAAAAGAGCGGCATGCCATTGACGGCCACGTGCTGAAGCGACATGCCCTCCGTGAGGGGAAGTTGGGTGTTGCGCAGAGCGCCGGCGCGAAACACGTTTTGTCGCAGGTGAAACGCGAGCGTGTGCAGGGTGTCCGGCGAATGATTGAAATAGTGAATCGTCGCGCTGCCACTCAGGTGGTTGGCAACCGGATCGAGCATCGCCTGCAACTGATATTTCGCGTATTGCTGCCAGTAATGCGGTCCCGGACGGCCGCTGCGGGTGCGTGTGCCGCGTGCCACGGCGCGGCTGAACTGCACGCTTTCGAAAACGGGATAGGGACGGGGACGGGAAGGTGGAGGGGTTTGTGCCAGGGTCGTGGAGATCAGCAGGAGAACGAGCAGGCCGGTCAGGCGTTTCATAACCAGGGCTCTCCACATGAGATATGAGGAAACGGCCTCCATGCAACAGGCCCGTGCGGGTGACGCCTGGAGGCACGCGGCCGAAAGAGGCAGGACAAAATCACCAGGAGACTGCAGCCGCGCCGGGAGCATCACCGGCCGGAGCCCGGGACTGCGTGCCGCCAGGCGTGCCTGCGCCTGCCGTTCCGTGGTCGTCGGCAACGGGTCAGCCCGGTAACTCACTCGAACAGCTTTTTGAGCCAGCTTTTGCGCCGGCCTTTGATCAGCCAGAGCGCAAGTCCCACGCCGGCCATGACGCCGAGGGTGATACCCAAGCCGATCCACATGTTCTTGTGCTGCCGATTGGCATGGCTTTTCTCCGCCGGCGTGAATTCTTCCAGGAATTCTTCACTACCATCGGAAAAGGGTTGCTTCGCCATAGCGGCCTCCTTGCTTGGTGCCGGGGCGGGCTGCGACCCGGGCCGCGCCAGCGCCGGTTTGCGATCAGTCATCACTGCCTCATCGAAAAAGTTTTCCGTATAGGTCATTTTTTCCTCCGTTTGCGCGGCGGCTTTTCCTGCGGGCGTTGCCTGCGGGCGGCACGCGGCTTTTTCTCCACCAGCACGAAATCGAGCAGCCGCTCGCTGACATCCACCTTCACCACTTTCACGCGCACGGGGTCTCCCAGCCGGTAAACCCGCCCGCTGTTCTGGCCTTTCAGGCGATACGCCTTCTCTTCGAAGACATAATAATCATCCTCCAGGTCGCTGATGTGCACCAGCCCCTCCACCATGAACTGCGGAATCTCCACAAAAATGCCGAAGGCGACCACGCCGGAGATCAAGCCGTCGAATTCTTCGCCGAGGAAGGAGGCCATGAACTCGACCTGCTTCATTTTGATCGAGGCGCGCTCGGCTTCCAGCGCCACCAGTTCACGCTCCGAGGCTTTTTGCGCGGCGTAATCGAGTTTACGCTCGTACCAGTCGTGCAGTTCCGGGCGGTAGCCGCGGGCATATTCCTTCAACATGCGATGCGCGATCAAATCCGGATAGCGGCGAATCGGCGAGGTAAAATGGGAATAATGCTGAAAAGCCAGACCGAAGTGGCCCTTGTTGGTGACCGAATATTTCGCCTTCATGAGCGAACGCAGCATCACGTTCTCGATGAGGTCCGCCTCGGGGGTTTTGGCCACCTGTTCGAGAAAATCGCTGAGCAGCTTGCTGGTCACCTGCTGCTGATGATCGAACGTGAAGCCCAGCGCTTTGACGAACAGGGCGAAATCCTTCATCTTGAGCGGATCGGGCGCTTCGTGGATGCGATAGATGAACGGCGGCTTGTGCTTGGATTGCCTGCGCAGGGTGAGGTCAATGTGCTGCGCCACGGTTTGGTTGGCGAGCAGCATGAATTCCTCGATCAGGCGGTTGGAATCCTGCCGCACCTTGCGCCGGATTTCAACCGGATGGCCCTGCTCGTCGAGAATGACTTTCACTTCCGGCATGTCGAAATCGAGGCTGCCGTTGCGCAGGCGGCGCCGGGTGAGCGTCCTGGCCAGCCGGTTCATGCGTCGCAACGTTTCATCTATTTCCGGCGATACTGACTCTTTGCCGTCGATAATACGCTGCGCCTGCTCATAATTCAAGCGCTTTTTGCTGTGGATAATTGTTTCAACAATCTGATAGTTTACCAACCGGCCGCGCGGTGTGATCTCCATCAGGCAGGAAAACGTCAGCCGGTCGCAATCCGGTTTCAGGCTGCAGAGATCGTTGCTCAGGCGCTCGGGCAGCATCGGCACGACACGATCGACGAGGTAAACCGAGGTGCCGCGGTTCAGGGCTTCGCGATCGAGTGCGGAATTCTCCTTCACAAAATGGCTGACATCCGCAATGTGGACGCCCAGTTCGTAATGGCCATTGTCCAGCTCCCGCAGGCTGACGGCGTCATCGAAATCCTTGGCATCTTCGGGGTCGATGGTGAAAGTCAGCAGCGTGCGCAGGTCCAGTCGTCGCGCCAGCAGCTCGGGGGTGGGTTCCATGCGCAGATTCTCCGCCTCGCGTTCAACCTCGGGCGGAAATGCGGCTGGCAGGTCAAAGGCATAGGCGACAGACAAGACATCGACACCCGGCTCACCGGGAAAGCCCAGCACCTTGACCACGCGGCCTTCGGGATTTTGCAGCTCATCCTCCCAGGATTCAATGGTGACCGCGACTTTTTGCCCGGGCCGGGCGTCATTGAGGTTTTCCTCCGGAATGTAGATGTCATGCAACAGCTTGATGTCATCCGGCTTGACATAATAAAAATGCCGGCCGCGTTGCAGCAGGCCCACAATGTTGTTGCGGCTGCGCTGCAGAATCGCCACCACCCGGCCCTCCGGCCGGCGGCCCGAGGGGCGGGCGAACAACTCGACTTTGACCAGATCGCCGTTGAGCGCGGTGCGCATATTCTTCTGGGAGATGAACACCTCCTCCTGGCCATCGCCCGCCAGCAAAAAGCCATAGCCCTGGGTTTTCACATGCAATTTGCCGGTGAGCGTCGAGGACGGCTGCACGTGCGCAAAATGATTACGGCGCAACTTGGCCACCAGACCCTGTTGCGCCAGGGAGCGGAGCAGGTTGCGATATTCCGCGTATCTTGCCGGCGGAACATGCAGCAGACGGGCCAGCTCCTTGGCTTTGAATTGGCGGGCGGGTTGTTGCGCCAGCACTTCCAGTGTGCGCTCAATCAAATCTTTCATCGTGTTGCACTCATTGCAATGTCCCCCCGGCCAGGTCACGCAGGCAGGCGGCTTGACGGACGGGAGAGGTTGTCGCGCACTTCGCACAAGTGCGGCAAATGGGGGCGTGCCACCGTCGTGCACCGGCAGGCGCGGCCTCGCCCGTGCGCGATGACAGCGTTGTGCGGTATTGCGGTTTGCCGGTCACTGCTGCAGGGCCTGCATGATCTCATCACACAAATGCCCGGCGGCCTCCGCCGTTGGCGCCTCCGACATCACGCGCAAAATCGGTTCGGTGTTCGAGGCGCGCACCTGCACCCAGGAGCGGTCCCGCAGGATCTTGATGCCGTCGAGCCGGTCCATTTGCTCGTGGGCATAAATCTCCTCGAGCTTTTGCAGAACAGCCGCGGCCTTCTGCTTGTCGGGCAACGCCAGCTTCCTGCGGCACATGGTATATTGCGGCAGGGTGCGGTTGAGCTCACTAAGCGGCATCCCGGCGTCGCTGAGATGTTGCAGGATGAGCGCAATGCCCACCACTGCATCGCGGCCGAGATGCACCTCCGGCAAAATCACGCCGCCGTTGCCCTCGCCGCCGATCACGGCACCCACTTCGCGCATGCGCCTGGCAACGTTGATCTCGCCCACTTTGGTGCGCTCCAGCGGGCAGCCGTATTTCGCCGCCAGATCATCCAGCACGCGCGAGGTGGAAACATTGGCCACCACTTTGCCGCGCTTGCGGCGCAGCATGAAATCGACCGCGAGCGCCAGGGTGTATTCCTCCCCCAGCGGCACACCCTTTTCGGAGACCAGGGCCAGGCGATCGGCATCGGGATCCACCGCCAGACCGAGATCGGCATGATGCGCCGTAACGGCACGGCCAAGCTGCCCGAGATTTTCCGGCATCGGTTCGGGATTGCGCGGAAAGCGGCCATGCGGCTCGAGATTGAGATACACCGCCTCGCAGCCAAGCTGTTCCAGCAGTTGCGGCACAATGACACCACCGGCGCCATTCACGCAATCCGCCACCACTTTAAACCGGCGGCGGCGGATTTGTTCGACATTGATCTCCGGCAGGCTGAGCACGGCCTGCAAATGATCCCCCACGGCATTGCTGTAGCTGGTCAGCCGGCCGAGTTGTTCCCAGCTTTTGCGCGCGTAGCTGCCGTTGACGCGCAGAGTGTTGACTTTCGCGCCCTCCGCTTCATCGAGAAACAGGCCGTCGGGCGCAAGCAGCTTGAGGCCGTTCCACATCACCGGGTTGTGGCTGGCGGTGAGAATGATGCCGCCCGCGCTGTGCTGCTTCTCGGTGGCGAATTGCGTGGTGGGCGTGGGCGCAATACCGAGGTCGACCACTTCGCAGCCAGTGGCGAGCAGGCTGCCGGTAACCAAGCCATGCAGCATGGGCCCGGAGACGCGGGAATCACGGCCGATAACCACACGGCCGCCATTGCAATAAGTTCCAAAGGCCTGCGCAAAGGCAATCACAATTTCGGGGGTCAATCCTTCGCCGATCACCCCGCGTACGCCGGAGATGCTGATCATCAGTTGAGACACGGGAGCTCCTTGCAGTGCAGACAAGATGAATTGTTTTGTGTGACAGATGGCAATGAAAGCCGCGCCTGCGTGCCCCTGCAGGCGACAGCGGGCGCCGCGCGCCGGGTGTGCTGCGCCGGTGCAACGCAGGTCGCGTGCTAGCAACCAAGCGGGGCTTCGCCCCGAAAATCCAGGAGGGCCGGCGAAATGCCGGCGCAAATGCCGGATTCCTGCCGCGACGCCATGGCACCCGGCATTTTATCGCCATCCGACCTTGCGGGCAGGCTTGTGCTCACGCGACTTGAAAATCCTCCCCGGAAAATTTCACCGCCGGATATTCGCGCAATTTCCTTTTGAAAATGTCGGCGATTTCCGCCAGACGCTCCTGCGTCTTCGCTTCGAAGCGCATGACCAGCACCGGCTGGGTGTTGGAGGCACGCACCAGCCCCCAGCCGTCGCCGAACAGCACGCGCGCGCCGTCGATGTCAATGACGGGATAACTCTTTTTGAAATGCGCGACCAGGTCGGCAACGATGTAGAATTTGTCTTCATCGGAGGCTTCGATGCGAATCTCCGGGGTGGAGACGAACGCCGGCACCTCGTCGTGCAGCTCCGCCATGGTGCGGCCGTCGCGCGTGAGAATTTGCATCAGGCGGCCGCTGCCGAAGATGGCGTCGTCGAAGCCATAATAGCCGTCGCCAAAGAAGATGTGGCCGCTCATTTCGCCGGCCAGCGGGGAATGCACTTCCTTCATTTTGGCCTTCAGCAGCGAGTGGCCGGTCTTCCACATCAGCGGTTTGCCGCCGGCTTTCTCGATCATTTCCGGCAGCGCCTGGCTGCATTTGACATCGAACACGATGGTCGCGCCGGGATGGCGGGTGAGAGTGTCGCGCGCAAACAGGGCGAGGAGCTTGTCCGCGAAAATGGGACGGCCGAGATTGTCGATGATGCCCATGCGATCGGCGTCGCCGTCATAGCCGATGCCGAGGTCGGCTTTTTCGGCGACGACTTTTTCACGCAGATCTTTGATGTACTTCATCACTGTGGGATCAGGCAGGTGATTGGGGAAATTGCCGTCCGGCTCGCAATAAAGCCGCACCACCTCACACCCCAGATCTTCCCACAGTTGCGGGGCAAACAGGGCGCCGCAGCCGTTGCCGGGATCCACCACAATCTTGAGCGGCTTGTGGAGCGTGACACGCTGTTTGATGGCGGCAATGTACGCCGGCGTGAGATCGCTGGTCTCCAGCCGGCCGCGGCCCGAGGCGAATTGCCCGGAGCGGATAATCTGATAGAGTTGCTGAATATCCTGGCCATACACCGCGCCGACGCTGATGGCGCCGTCGTCCGCGCGCAGGCCTTTGGACATTTTGAAGCCGTTGTACTCGCGGGGATTGTGGCTGCCGGTAATCATGACCCCGCCGTCCGCCTGGCAATGAATGATGGCGAAGTACTGCGTGGGCGTGGGCACGACGCCAATGTCGATGATGTCGGCGCCGCAGCCCAGCATGGCCGGCACCAGCGCATCACGCAACCGCCCGGAAGACAGGCGCAGATCGCGGCCGACCACCAGCCGCTTGCGCCCCTGTGCCAGCATCCAGGTGGCGAAGGCTTTGCCAATGAGTGTCACGTTTTCGTCGATGAGATCGGTTGCTGCAATGCCGCGAATATCGTATTCGCGGAAGATCGTGCTGCTGATCACCCTGAACCTCCATTCTGTGTTTGCGCGATGACGTGGCGGGGCCTCCCGGCATAATCCGTGAGAATCTCCAGCTTCGCGAAGTGACCTTCCCGAAAGAGTGCTGCAATTTGGGCGTGGCGTGGGCTGGCCATTTCACAGGCCACCCAGCCGCCGGCCGCCAGGTGCGTCTGGCAAAACGTCACAATACAACGGTAGTATTCCAATCCCTCCTGCACAAACAGTGCGGTGGCCGGTTCATACTCCCGGATTTCCGGTTGCAGTGTGTCACGCTCCTTCCAGAGGATGTAGGGCGGATTGGAAACGACAAAATCGAACTGCTCGCCGGCGGAAAACGCGCCGGGATCACACATGTCCGCCAGGCGGAAGTCGAGGCGTGCCGCCATCTGATGGCGCTGCGCGTTGCGCCGGGCGGTGGCGAGCGCCGCCGCCGAGTTGTCGAGGGCAACGATTTGCGCTTGTGGCAGATGCGCCGCCAGCGTGATGGCGATGCAACCCGAGCCGGTTCCGAGGTCGAGGATGCGCGCGCCGGCCCGCGGCCGCGCCAGTGCGATGACTTTTTCCACCAACAGCTCGGTCTCCGGCCGCGGGATCAAAACCGCGGGATTGACCTCGAACTTTAGGCCGTAGAATTCCCACGACCGCAAAATGTACGGCAGCGGTTCACGCTGCAGCCGGCGGTGCACAAACTCACGCGCCGTCTGCTGCTGCGGCAGCGTGAGACAGCGGTCGTGATCTTCATAAAGAGCGGAGCGCTTGATTTTGAGCAGGCCCGCCAGCAGCCATTCCGCTTCGGACTGTGGTGCGGGCAACCCTTCATGCTGGAAGACCGTGGTGAGGTGACGAATGAGTTGGGGCAGGGGCAAATCCAACTGCAGGGGACAGGGAAACGCGGCGGCAGCGGCCACTGCGTGCTGCCGGTCGCGCGCTGGCGCACCGGCCTTCTTGTTCGTGTTGGCGAGCGACACCCGCACTCACACTTCCTGCTTGAGCTTTTCCGAACGCTCGGCGAGCGCGAGCTGTTCGATGAATTCCTCGAGGTTGCCGTCGAGCACCTCCTCGAGGCGGTAGACCGTCAAACCGATGCGGTGATCGGTGACGCGATTTTGCGGGAAATTGTACGTGCGAATCTTGTCACTGCGGTCACCGCTGCCCACCATTTGTTTCCGTGCACTGTCGATGCGCGCCCGCTCTTCGCTTTGTTTCATTTCCAAAAGCCGCGAGCGCAACACCCGCAGCGCCTTGTTCTTGTTCTTGAGCTGTGACTTTTCGTCCTGGCATTGCACCACCAGCCCGCTGGGAAGATGGGTGATGCGCACCGCGGAATCGGTGGTGTTCACGCTCTGCCCGCCCGGCCCGGAGGAACGGAAGACATCGATGCGCAAATCGTTCGGGTTGATCGCGATGTCAACCTCCTCGGCCTCCGGCAGAACCGCCACACTGGCGGCGGAGGTGTGAATGCGGCCGCTCTGCTCGGTGATGGGCACCCGCTGGACGCGATGCACGCCGCCTTCATATTTCAGCTTGCCGTAGGCCCCCGTGCCGGTGATCTGAAAGATGATTTCCTTGAAGCCGCCGATGCCCTGGGCATTGCTGGAAAGCACCTCCACCTGCCAGCCCTGGCGTTCGGCGAAACGGGTGTACATGCGATAGAGATCACCGGCAAACAAGCCGGCCTCGTCCCCGCCGGTGCCGGCGCGGATTTCCATGATGGCGTTGCGCGCATCAGCCGGGTCACGCGGCACGAGCAGAAGTTTGAGCTCTTCCTCCAGTGCCGGCAGCCGGGCCTCCAGCTCCTGCAATTCTGCCGCCGCCAGCTCACGCAGTTCACGATCGTCACTTTCTTCCAGCAACCGGCGGTTGTCGGCAATGCTGTGCTGCAGCGCCTTGTAGGCGTGATATTTCGCGACAATGGCTTCGAGTTCGGTGCGCTCCTTCGCCACTTCCCGCAAACGCCTGGGGTTGGCAACCACCTCGGGGCGGCTCAGCAGTTCATTCAATTCGGCAAATCGGCTTTCCAATTTATCAAGTCGGGCCAGCATCGCTTCCCTTCCCAGTGTTCTTTGCAGGCAGGGCGGCGGGGAGGGTCGCGCCCGCCACCATTATCCCGGTCAGGCCGGTTTGGCGGACAACGCCTGCCCGCTGTCAACGACGACGTTTGGCAACGCCGTGACATCCCGGCCGAGCGCGGCTTGCAGCGCAACGATCGCGACTTCCAACTGGGCGGCATCCGGCTCGCGAGTGGTCAGGCGCTGCAACCACAATCCGGGCGCAATCAGGGCGCGCCAGCAGGAATGGTGATAACCCACGGCAGACAGGCGAATCAACTCGTAGGAAATCCCGCCGATTACAGGGATGAACAGCAGCCGCACCAGCCGCTCACCCACGGTTTCGGGGCGGCCGAGCAGCATGAACACCAGAATGCTCACGATCATCACGAGCAACAGAAAGCTGGTGCCACAGCGGGGATGAAAACGTGAGAAGCGTGCGGCATTGGCCGGGGTCAGTTCGAGATTCGCTTCATGGTTGAAGATGCTTTTATGTTCGGCGCCATGATACTGGAAGACCCGCTGGATTTCCCGCAGACGCGCTATCAAAACCACATACCCCAAAAAGAAAGCCATGCGAATCAGGCCATCGATGAGGTTGAACCAGAAGCCGGAACGCGCGCCGGTCAGATCGGTCAGCACCAGCGGCAGATAAAAGAAAAGCGCCAGCCCCAGCGCGAGGGTCACCGCCAGCGTCAGCCCCATTTTGAGTTTTTGCAAGCCGGGCCGGGGTTGGCCGGGTCGCAGGCGCTTGTTGTTGCGCGCGGGCTGGGCATCCAGCTCGGCGAGATCGCCGGAATAGGTCAAAGCTTGCAGGCCGAGCACCAGCGCTTCCAACAACACCACGGCACCACGAAAAATCGGCCAGGCGAGAATTTTGTAACGTGCCAGCAGCGAGCGGTAGGGCTTTTTCCAAACCATGATTGCGCCATCCGCACGGCGGCATGCAACGCTCACCATCTCCGGCGTGCGCATCATCACCCCCTCGATGACCGCCTGCCCCCCGACCATGAGTTGACTGTCCGCCATGGCGTCGTGAATACTTTCCTGTCTTGTAATTTGAAGGCCGGCGGCCTGTGGCCGCCCTCCTGCCTGACCCGCGAGACGCGCTCTTGCCCGCAGCCGTCCCGTCACAAACAAAAAAACGGAATACATGCCCGTCACGCGCGCGAGGATGCATTCCGTTCATCTCCAAAAAAGGTTGCTATGCCGGGGTTGCCGCGCCTTTGGATGAGCTCTGGTATTTCTTCATGAATTTCTCGACGCGGCCGGCGGAGTCGACCAACTTCTGTTTGCCGGTGAAGAAAGGATGGCATTGCGAGCAGATTTCAATGCGCTGATCACCGACGGTGCTGCGCACCCGAAAGGTATTGCCGCATGCACAGGTGACCGTACCCAAACGATAATTGGGATGGATGTTTGCTTTCATCGTGATTTGATCTCCAAACCTAGCTCTTGTTTTTGCGCGGTGCGCAATATACAACCACCCCGCCGTAAATGCAAGCGCATTCTCGGCCCTTGTGGCCTGCCGATTGCGCACGCCGAGTGCGAAGGCCGGCCGGCTCAGTGTTCCGGCGCCACGCGTGCCAGCACGATCGCAAACACTTGTTCAATCCCTGCCAGGTGCAAAGCCGCCGCACACTCCTTCACGGTGGCGCCGGTGGTGAGCACATCATCCACCACAAAAACCCGGCGCACGGACGGCGGCACAGGCCTGCCCGGGGCGAAAGCGCCGGCGAGATTGTGTGCCCGTTGCTCCGCGCTCAGCCCGACTTGCGGGGTGGTGAAGCGGATGCGTTGCAATGCCCCGGACAACACCGGCAGTCCCCAACTCCTGCCCAGCGCCTGCGCGATCAACAAGCTTTGGTTGAAGCCTCGCTCCCGCTGCCGGCGGGGATGCAAGGGCACCGGCACCAGGGCCGTGCTTTCCGCCTGCACCGGCAGGAGGAGATGCGTGGACAGCGTGGCGCGCAGCCGCATCGCAGCGAGACTGCCCAGCACACCCGCCAACGCCGGCCGGCCGTGATACTTCACACTCGGAATCAAAGCAACCATTGCGTCACGATAAAACCAGGCGGCAAAATCGCCATGAATGCCGGCGGTGCCGCCTGTCTCAGGCTGCCAGTACCGGGCGGCCGGAATCTCGGCCTGTTCCACTTCATGCCAACAGCGCGGGCAGCAGAAGGGATTTCCGCTGCACACCTCGAGGCCGGCACAGATCAGACAACTCGGCGGGTAAATGAGATCAAGGAAGTCCCGCCACAAATTTTGAATCGCCCCGACCATGCTCCCCCCTTGTCGCATTCAGCGGCCACCGCCCAGCGGAAAGGTGTAGGCAAACGCCAACTGTGGTTCAAAACGGCGCTGAACTTTGTATTTCTGAGCCGTCTGATCGTACCTGAAAGTCCAGGCATAATCCAAGTAGAGGATCAGAAATTGATTGAGTTTGTAGCCGATGCCGATGCGCGCCGCTGAATTCTCGTCCATGCGGAAGACGTCGGAGAGTTTGTCGATGCGGGTGTCGTCATACAGGCCGCGCGCCGCGATGTTGGGCACGGCTTCCGGGATGGTGGCTTCCAGGTGCAGCCGGCCGCTGTTCGGCACGCCGTCCAGGCGCTCGAAGCTGCCGAGCAAACGCAGCGTGTTCAACACCTGACCGTAAAGCAGGCCGTAGGTGCCGCGCAGATTTCTGCGCTGCGCTTTCAGCGACTCTTGCTTGTTGCGGCGCTCGAGTTCATAGATTGGGCCGAAATAGCCCGGCAGGAACTGGCGATCGAGGAAGCGGCGTTCCAGTTGCGCGCCGACATCCAAAAGGCCGGCCAGCCCGCCGAGATGCAACTCCATGCCGAGCGCCTGGCCGCTGCCGTAATCCACGATCTTGGCGGCCTCGCCATACAGGACGTAGTTCACGAGAGCGGTCTTGATGATGGGCAGCTCGACATCGAAGCCGAATTCCGCGATGCCGTCGTCGGTGCCGCGATATTCGTCGGGATCGATGTCGGTGACATAGGTTGCGCCGATGGCAAAATTGCGCAGAATGGGGGCGTTGGTGGCGAGTTGCAGCGGCCGGTAGTAGAGGCGGCCGCCAAAAATCTCGCCGCGGCCAAAATTGCTGGTCATGCTCTCGAAGCCGCCAATGCCGAAATCAAAATCGAATTCCATGCCGACTTTGCGCTGGTCGATGATCAGCGAGTTGTTGTAGTAATTCATGATGAAGCCGTGTCCCAGACGGGCGGCATCCAGACTGCCCACGCGCGCATAAACGGGATCGGGATGGCGTTTGCGGCTGTAGCGCACATAGCGGAAGAGACGCAAAAAGTCATAGCCCTGATCCCAATCTTCATCGCGCAGATTGCCGGTTTCCACATCGAAACGCAGCGGAATATCCAGCCCGATTCCCCATTTGCCGAAGGCCAGATCCGGGCGCATGTTCATGGTGAAATATGATTTGCCGTCGATTACCGAAACGCCAACGCCGCCCGTCACCACGCCTTGATTCTGCAGCACATGCTCATACATGGAAGTCTGTGCCCTGCCGTTGCGCAGCGGGCACACACTTGCGGCCGCCAACAACACCGGGATGATCCACCAACGTTGCGCTTGCATATTTGTCTCCTGTTGAAGGAATTCAGATTGAAAGGTTGCGGCAAAATTATTGAAGGAGGTCTGGATTTACCAGGAAAAAAACTGGACGCGGGGCAACCGCCCCCGCCTGCCGAAAGCGTGGGCGTTGAGTTCGGCAACGATCAGGCCCCAAAAACGGGGTGGACTTGACGTTCTCATTTGGCAAAAAAAGATCCAATTGCCGCGTCAAAGCGGGCCAGCGTACTCCTTCCAACTCCAGCAGCCGGCGTTTGATTGTCGTGCCTGCGGAAAAACCGCCGAGTTTGCCATCGCTCGCCACGACGCGATGACAGGGAATAAAGATCGGAATGGGATTCGCGCCCAAAGCCTGGCCCACGGCGCGCACGGCTCTGGGATTGCCCAGGCGCGCCGCCACCTCGCCATAAGTGTAAACCTGGCCGTAGGGAATTTTGCTCACCAGCCGCAACACCCGGCCGGTAAAGCCACCCGGCACAAAACGCCAGTCGATCGGCGCGGAAAAGCTCGTCAAGCGGCGCTGGAAATAATCGCGCAACTCGGCGACGATGGGAGCCGTGGCCTTTTTGTCGCGGATGATCCAGGCCTCGGGCTGTTTCGCCTTCAAGGTTTCTTCAATCTCGAAGGGGGTGGCCTCGGAGAACGCCGCCAGACACACGCCCGCGGCCGTGCTGGCGAACCACAGAGGGCCCGTCAGCGGATGAGGCACGAGATCATAGTAAATCTGCCGCTGCCGCATCGTTTGCTTGATGGCCGCGCGCAACAACGGCGCCCGTTGCCGCCCTCCCATCTCCTGCACCAGCTTCTCCAGCCCGGTCAGCACTTCGCGATAGAGCGCAAACTCACGCCCGCAATCGGCGCACTCCGCCACGTGCCGGTGCAGGCGCTGTTCATCCTCGGCGGTGAGATTGCCGAGATACAACGCCATCACCACGTCTTCACTGATATGGCCGACAAGCTGCATAACCCCTCCCCGGTGTTGTGGAGGTTCCTTATCTGTGCGACCGTGCCGGCATTGCCGGCAGCGGCTGATCCTGCCAGCTCACAGTTGGCCGGTTTTCCTCACCTGCACCTGCATCAGAATCTTTTCCTCCGGGTCGATGACCAGAGCCTCGGGCGCTGCTTGCGCGGGCAGCGCAAAGGTCACCTCCCGTTCCGCGATCCACTGTTCATGACGTGCTTCCCGGCCCTTCACCTGCAGCGCCACCTGCAGCGGCAGGCGGAACAGGGCACCGCTTTGCGTCTGCCGAATCCGTACTTGCACCTGCCGCCGCGCCGGCTGCCACTGCCAATCGACCTGCAACTCGGGGTGGCCGGGCTGCTGCAGCCACTGTGCAAAGAACCACGCCAGGTCCATGCCGGAGACCTTCTCCATCACCGCCTGAAAATCGCTGGACAACGCCGTGCCATGTTTGAACTGTGAATAATAGCGTCGCATTCCCTCCCCAAAATGCGACTCTCCCACCACGCCGCGCAGCATGTGCAACACCCACGCGGCTTTGGCGTAGTTGTTTGCACTGAGCAAGCGGCGGTAATCCGTGATGGTAGTATCGAGTATGGGTGCCGGGTTGCGTGAGGCGGCCTGCAAATAGCCGGCGCGTTGATCCCGCAGGACAGCACGGTATTCCGCCGGCCCGGCAATGTGCTCATAGAACAAAGCCGTACCGTAGGTGGCAAACCCTTCACTCAGCCAGAGATGATGCCAGTCTCCCGGGGTGACGGCATCGCCGAACCATTGATGGGCGATCTCATGGGCTGCGGTGTGTTCCACCTCGCGGTCTTTGCCAAAACTTTGCTCGGCGAGGAAAATGGCACCGGCATTTTCCATGCCGCCGTAGCGCGTGGCGGCCTGCACCAGCGCCAGCTTCTCATAGGGAAAAACTCCGAACCGGTTGGTGAAAAACTCGAGCATCGCTGCTGTCCGGCTGAGCTGAAGGTTGACGTCAGCCGCGTCTTCCGGATAGGCATAAATGGCCACCGGCACGCCGGTGGTGGTGGGGAGATGCGTCACTGCAAACGCCGCGGCGCCGAACACCATGCAATAAGTTGGAATCGGTGCGCGCTCGCGCCAGTGCCAGACTTTCATGCCGGGCGCGGCATCTGTGACCGCCACCAGCCGGCCGTTCGCCACCACTGTGTAATGCGCCGGCAGCGTGAGGTGAAAGTCCACCGCGGCCTTGTCCGAAGGATGATCGATGCCCGGAAACCAGTGGCGGCTGTAATCCGGCCAGTTGTCGGCAAAGATAACCCGGCGGCCGAATTTGTTCTTCCGCATCACCAGACCTTCCTGCGGCACGCCGTGATAGGCAATCGTCACCGCCAGCGTGTCGCCCCTCCGGCGGTGGGGCGGCAGCGTCACCGTGAGGCCCTCCGCATCGGGTGTGAATGCCAGCCTCTGCCTGCCACTGAGCACTTGCGTGACTGTCATGCTTTTCAAATTCAGGTGCAGGGTCGAATCACCGGCATCACGTACGATGACGGCGAGCGTGGCCTCACCCTGAATGTGATCACTGGCCTCGGCGAACTCCAAGCGCAGGCGGTAATGCCAAACATCGAAGGCCGGCTGGCGCGGGTATCCATCCACCGCCGGCCGCGCCACGGCAGAGAGGGCGAGGCCGAAAAGCACCGCCACCCGGCCGCGGCGGAATTCAAGGCTGGCTTTCATCTTTTTCGACTGCTGTTGCCGGCGGCTCGACAAATTGCAATCCGGAATGGACACGCAGAAAAGCCATCCCCACGCGCTTGCGATTCGCCTTGAGTTGCTGCACCATCGCGGCAAAGGGCTCATCCACCACCTGGCGGTTGCGCGGCCGGGAGGAGGCATGCCGGGCCACCAGCCCGCCATGGTCCGTGCGAATGAGAAAGCCCACATGGGCCGAAAAAATGCCTGGTGCTTTTTGGATGATGCTGAAGATGTCGCCGGTGCGCAGGCTGTCCTGAATCGCGAGCAGGTATTGCTCGGGAACGTATTTGATGGTCATGGTTTCGGGCGGCGGCACGTCAACCAGCTCGCTGTCGGGCACGCCGAGATGGCGCAGGAGTTGGCGCCGGTTGATGGTTTTGGTCATCGTGCGGCAGTACTTGCCGCCCACCGCCGCGGTGACGTCGTGCAGCAGCCAGGCATTGTTGGGCACCCAGTCAGCATGGGTGAAATGATTGCGGCGGCGCAAATCGATCTCGCCGTTGCGATAGCGAATGCGCTGCAGGTTGTGAAACATCTCCACGTAATTCCGCGAGATGGCCAGGGCCAGCATCTGCTCGGTGAAGGTGACGCAATCCGCGCGGGTGAAGTCGATCAGCGGATCACGATCATACTTGGCGTCCGGGCCCTCGCCCAGGCAAAAGAGGGCATAAGGCGTGCCCTTGGCCCGTTCCGAGAAGAAAGCCAGGCGCTGCGTCAGGCTGGTTTCACGCGCCGCCACTTCCCGAATCAAAGTATCGATTTCAGCAGTCGACATCACAAATAATGCCCTGGGTGCCAGCCGCACCTCGTCCGGGATGACAAAGCGGCCATTGGACACCGGCTGCGCGCCAGCCGGCACAACCCACAGGACACTGCTCAACAGCACCGTCACTCGTCGGAACAAAGTGGTCTCCTTGCTTTGGCTTGTTCGTAAAGGCGATTGGCTTTGCCTGCCGATGACAGCGGCGTCAGCGCGGCATCAAGTAAAGCGGGATGCCACGCAGCCGGGGACTGACGCCCTCCCAGTCGAGTTGGTGGAGAAAACGGCGCGTCAGGCGCTCATACCAGGGTTTGCGGGTCCGCCCGACCTCCACCAGGTGCGGCTTCTCGGTGAGCTGCGCCAAATGCCGCGCCGCTTCCACCGCGGCGGCGAAGCCGCCCAGTTCATCCACCAGACCGCAGCGCAGCGCCTGACGGCCGGTCATCACCCGGCCATCCGCAAATTCCCGCACTTTCTCCGGCGCCAGCTTGCGGCCGCGTACAACGGTTTCGACGAACTGTTCATGGCTGTCATTGATCAAATCCTGCAGCATCTGGCGCTCCTCCGCGGTGATGCCGCGAAAAATGGCCAGCGTGTCTTTGAATGCTCCCGACTTCACCACTTCCATCTCGACACCCACCTTGCCGAGAAGCTGGCTGAGGTTGCGCGCTTGAATGATGACTCCGATCGAGCCGGTAATGGTGCCGGCATTGGCGACCACGCGCTCGGCGGCCATCGCCACATAGATGCCACCGGAGGCCGCCACTTCACCGAGCGAGGCGATCACCGGCACTTTGGTCTCTTCGCGGAAACGCAACAGCGCTTCGTAAATCTCCTGGGTTGCGCCCACCGTGCCCCCGGGCGAGTTGATGCGCACCAGCAGGCCGCGCGGCCGCAGATGGCGCGCGTCCTCCAGCGCCGCATGCACACGCTGCGGCAGGGGCTCATCGCCCTCTTCACTCATCACACCCTCGAGATGAAGCACAGCCAGACGCGGCCGTTTATGCCGGCGCAATCGTATCTTCATGCTCTCGCTTTCTGCATGCCATCACCTTCAACCCCATGATGTCAGCAAACCGGCCGGGATTTCCGCAAACCGGTCGCCGGTGGCCGTCAAACTAAAGAAACCTGTTCAAAAAAACAAGTGCACGAATGGCAAGCAGGCAGAAAGCAAGCATGGTGGAAAGAGACCGCGGCAAATTTGAAAAAGCCGGTAAGCAATTGCACCGGCAGGTGGAGGGCAGCCTTCCGGCCGGTGATCGAAAAATTGCAAGCACACACAACTCTCGGGGATTCGGGCAAACGGTGCGCCCTGGCGAGGGTGGCTTCGTTCGCAGGCCGTGGTTGCCCCTCAGTGCAAGAGCGCGAAGAGCGGCTGCAGTCGCGGGCGAAGAAGAGTGGAGGAAGCAGGTTCAAAATCTGTTGTTGAAATTTAACGGGATGACAGTTATCTTGACAGTACAATTTATTAAAACCGGGGTTCTTATCAGGGTGCAGGGACGACCATGAGACGAAAAATTTCTGCCGGCTTGTTTTACGTGCTTGGTGCTGCGCTGCCGGCGATGTGGCCGGCGGCCGGTTGGACGCAGCCCGAGCAGGTGATTGTCAATCTCAAGACCGTCGATGCCGCCGTGATTCGCGATCCGGCGGACATCCGCTTCTTCGCCGATCAGTATTTTATCGATGAGAAAATCGACAGCCTGGAAGTGATCGACATTCGCGGCGACGGCTTCAATGAGACCGACGTCATGCAGATCTATCCCTCCAAGCGGCTGATCAACCTCAGCCAGTCCGACACCGCGCTGGCAGTCATGCAAAGCTGGAAGCGCGCCGGCGCCATCGACATTGTGGGTGAACGCAACAAAAAGAGCAAACAGATCGAAGCCCGCTCGAATTATCTCACCGTCTCCGCCATGTTTGCCAGCCTGGTGCGTCTGGTGCAAAGCACCTATCAGGGGCAGCGCCTGCGGCTGTACTTTGATTTCGACGATGTTGCCGGGACCGCGGCACTGAAAGTGTGGGGCTTTCGCGATCCCAAGGAGATGGAAAAGGAGCCGAAGGACTGGAAGCAGTTTGCGCATGATCTCGTGTTCTACACGCGCACCGACACCATTTACGTCGACAAACCGGTTTATGACGTCATTTACATCGAACAATCAGTGACCGACACGGTGTACGTGAACCGGGGGGGAGAATGAGAATGCACAGGAAGTTGTCTGCCGGCCGCCGTTTGCTGCCGCCATTTGTTACGGCAGCGGTCATGCTGGCGCTGCTGCCGGCGCTGGCCCTGTCGCAAAGCAGTGGCCGCAAGCTCAGCGCCATTCGCATTCCGCCGGGCGTGACGCCGCTGACCGCCGCACAGGCGGATTCACTCGCGCGCCAGTTGTTCGTGCCCTGGCCGCAGGCGCAGGAAGCCGAGCGGCTCGTTGCCACGGCGCAACTGGCGCTCAGCCGGGCCGACTCGGTTTGGGCGATCCTGCAGCGCGCCGCCGAGCATCCGCCGCAGGTGACGCTGGAGGATTCGCTGGCGGCAGTGCGCGCGACTTTCGAGGGCGGGCAAAAACTGCAGAAAAGCGTGCCGCTCATTCAGAAGTATCTGCAGACGCAGCAGGAGACAGTGCGACAGCAGGCCATCGCGTATTTGCAGGCGGCGGAAAAGGCGTTCGTGCAGGCGCTGCAACTCAATCCCTTTGCCACACAGGCGCGCACCTGGCTGGCGACGGTTTACCGCTTGCTGGGCGACCGTTTCAAGGATCGCGAGGATTATGGCCGTGCGATCAACATTTGGGAGACGCTCGTGCGCCTGGAGCCCGGCGTCTATTCGCATTACTTCAATCTGGCGCAAACTTACTTCGCCGTGCAAGCCTGGCAAAAATCCCTGGAGAATTTCGAGGCCTGTGAGCAGCGCTTGCTGGCCTCGGCAGCCGTGGCAGACAGCCGCATCGCGAATCCCGCCCAGCCGGTGGCCGCCGCCATTGATTCGAATGTCCTGTTCCTGTCAGTGCTTTATCAATCGCTGAGTGCGATCCGGCTGGTGAATGAAGAGAAAACCTACGCCTCATTGCGCCGCGCCCTGACCCTGGCCACCACGCCGGCGCAACAGCGCACGGTCACGGAATATCTCAAGTGGATGGATTGGGATGACGGCAACATCCCCGCCACCATGCAGCGCGACAGTGCCCTGGCGTATGCCGGCCGCGGCGATTTTCCGGCGGCCGCAAAAACCTTTGCCGGGCTGCTGCCCAGGCTGCGCACCAGCCGTGCACGCAATGAAATCGGCTGGCGCCTCGCGCTCATCGAGTTCACCAATCTCAACCAAAAGGAGGCCGCGGCCGAGCGGTTGCTCAACATTGTGACGAGCATCCCCACCGATGTCCAGGGCGCACCGCCGGATTCCCTCAGCCGGCTCTATTTCGACAACTACGGCACCATGTGCCTGAGCCTGGGCAATGAGAAGATCGCAGTCGATCGCCAGCTCGCCTACACCTACTATCTTCAGGCTGCCTCCTTCAATTGGTCGGGGCGTGGCAAGAGTTATTTTGCCCTGGCCACGCTGGCGGATGCCGACCCCCGCCTGGCGGTGGCAGACGCCGAGAGGGCCTACGCCCTGCGGCACCAGCTCGACGCCGAGGAAGTGATCAACCTGCACAAGTTGCTCATTCGCGGCTATCGCCGGCTGCAGCAGTTCGACAAGGCCAGACAGCATTTTGAAGAGCTGCAGCGCTTGCTTGCCGGCAACTCCGGTTCTCCCCCCGGCTTGTGAGTATGACCACTTTCCTTCAACCTACTTGGTGGTATGCTCGCCTCGTTGGCCGCCGTGGCAAATACCCGCAAAAGCACATGGTTTCCAGCCGCGGCAGCCAATGAACACCCGTACGTCAGGCACAAATGTGATCCGCGGTATCGCAATTTGTTGCTTTCTCCCCCGGCCGGATTGCCTGTCTGCCGGCAATCCGATTTGATTCCTGCGGCGTATTTTCCTTTGAAAATGAAAAATTGAAGCCCTCCCCGACAAAAGCACGGTCTTCGTGTATCTTCAAGTGGATATTCGTGAACGGCAGGCCGGTGGTCGTTTTTGCCGTCGCAGCATGCCCTGTGCAATCCTGCTTTTCCCGGTATTCATCCGCTGATTGTTGACGTTGTGTTACGTTGAACCGCCCTGCCGCGGTCAAAGCAATTTTCCCCAGGGCAGGCTGGTGGAGATGGACTCCCTCTCACAGGAGGCGCAGTGGGCTTACACCACCATGCGGGGTACGCACCGGGGCGATTTCATGGGCCTGGCGGCCAGCGGCAAAAAGATCGAAGTCAAGGGCGTCGATATCGTGCGTTTCGCCAACGGCAAGGCGGTCGAACATTGGGGCTGGAATGACGACTACACGATGATGATGCAGCTCGGCATGCTGCCGGCGCCGGGCCAGGAAGGGAAAAAGCAATGGTAAAGGAGGCTGTCGTGAGCACCAATGCAGACACTGTCCGTGACATTCATGCCGCATTTGGACGTGGCGACATTCCGGCCATTCTCGCCAAGCTGGATGACGACGTGGAGTGGGAATATGGCACCACGCCGCACGAAGTGCCGTGGCTGGCACCGCGCCGCGGCCGCAACGGCGCCGCGGAGTTTTTTCAAAGCCTCGGCGAGATTGAGTTTCACCATTTCGTCCCCGGGAGATTTTGGAGGGCGAGGGCGTGGTCGTTGCGCTGACCGATTTCTCCTTTACCGTGAAAAGGACCGGCAGGCAGGTGGTGGAGCGGGATGAGCCCCATGTCTGGCGTTTCAACGAGGCCGGCAGGGTGGTGAGCTTCCGCCATTGTGCCGATACCCACCAGCATGTGCCGGGGCTTCGGGAATGATTTTGCGTCATGCTTCTCCGGCCGGAGCAGGTGAGCCAGCCGGCCGGCGGAAGCGAAACTGTCCATTTCTTCAAACTACGGAGGAAGGCATGAAAACATTCTCACCGGCCGCCACGGCATTCCTCGCCGCGGCGCTGCTCTTGTCCTGCACCGGCCAACAAGTGGAGCAAAACACCTACTTCGCGACGACGGAAACCGGCGTGCTCACCGGCGGCGTCAAAATCATTCCGATCAACACGCCGGCGGGAACGTTCAAAGTTTGGACGAAACGGATCGGCCACAATCCTCGCCTCAAGCTGTTGCTGCTGCATGGCGGTCCGGGGGCCACGCACGAGTATTGGGAGTGCATGGAAAGCTTTCTGCCCAAAGAGGGAATTGAGTTCATCTATTATGACCAGCTTGGCTCGGCGTATTCGGATCAACCACAGGACACCAGCTTGTGGAATACCGCGCGCTTTGTCGATGAGCTGGAGCAGGTGCGGACGGCACTGGGGCTGAAGCAAGACAATTTTTACCTGCTCGGCCATTCCTGGGGCGGCATTCTGGCGATGGAATATGCGCTGAAACATCAGCAGCATTTGAAGGGGCTGATCATCTCCAACATGATGGCCAGCGCCCCGAAGTATGACGCCTACGCCGAGGAAGTTTTGGCGAAAAAAATGGATCCGGCGGTGCTCGCCGAGGTCAGGGGCATTGAAGCCAAAGGCGATTTTCAAAATCCCCGCTACATGGAATTATTGCTGCCCAATTTTTACAACCAATTCATCTGCCGCCTGCCGCTGGCAGAATGGCCCGATCCGATGATGCGGGCGTTCAACAAGATCAATCACACCATCTACGTGATGATGCAGGGTCCGAGCGAGTTCGGCATTTCCGGCAAGCTCGAGCAGTGGGACGTCAGCGCGGAGCTGCGCAAAATCACGGTGCCAACGCTGGTGATCGGTGCGCGGCATGACACCATGGATCCCGCCCACATGAAATGGATGGCGGAACAAGTGCAGAATGGCAGCTTTCTGCTGTGCGAAAACGGCAGCCACATGTGCATGTGGGACGACCAGCAAACTTACATGAACGGCCTGATCAAATTTCTCAAAGCGGTGGATCGCGGCGAGAAAAAAGTGGCTCTTTAACTCTATGACGGCACACGGATCAAGAATCGGCGCGAAAAAGCTTATGATCCACATGAAAACCTTCAAAACTGCATCTTCATCGGAAAGCCGGCGACGGCCGCGCGCGGCGCTCTCCACCCGCTGCCAGGGCATGCCGATCAGCAAATAGTTTTTGCCCTCCTGCGAATAGAAATCCGCCGCACTTGGGCAGGTTCGTTCCCGCTGTCGTCGTGCACAAAAGAAACAGAGATTCTCCCTCTCGTCTTCAACCTCAACACGGCTTCCGCCTCCGCAGGCAAAAAGCTATGAGCGGTTCGACTCGGCTCTCTGCCGCCGGTTCGGTGCGCCAGGGCATCGCGGTTGTCCGGCGGGAGGGTGAATTCCGCTGCACAGACCGGGCAGATATGATCCGCTGCCAAGCCAAACCGGGCGGGGCCTCGCGCGCGGCCCGGGAGAAAACAATTTTCCCCGAATTTTGCGTGCTGGTTTGCTTGTTCCCTGGAATGAATGGCGTGTTCAAAAAACACCGTCAGTTATTCCTTGCGAAATCAAGCGAGGCTTTTGTCGACTGTGGAGCAGCGCTGACCGGGAAATTCCCCCGTTTGCCGAAGGCGTCACGGTTTTCCTCCCACAAAAATGAAGCTCCCAGGAAAACAGCCCCAACCATTTCCGCGGGAGTTTTGCTTTCGTGGTCGGATTGTTGTTGTTTGATGTTGAGAGCGACTCATGTTTTTCCCACAACAGGCACTCCCACGAAATGTTTTTTTCGTGGGAGTTCTGTTTTCGTGGACGGATTTTGGGGGTTGATCTTGACATCGAGGGTTGAATCTCTCCTGTGCGCTGAACAGGGTGTCGCGATCAAACCGGCGTTTCTCGCGAAGGGGAGCAATCCGGGGGCAAAATCCAGGTTTTTCTTTCAGGCGATTGGTGCTGCAGGTGCAACCCACGGTGACGCCGCGAAAAATTCAAGTTGGGTTCCCACATCGGAGGCAAAGCGGCAGGGGGGAGGGCAGGCGAAGGCGGGGGCTTCTCCATGGCACGGCCGGACTTTGCTCCGCCCGGCTCAGGGCAGTGCCTGGCGTTTCTTGAAATACTTGCGGGCCTCGTCGGGTTTGTTTTTGTGGCGGTAGCCCTCCACCAGCAAATCGTAAAGTCTTCTCAACTCCCGGGTGTCGAAGCTTTGCTCCCACTCCAGCGCGCGCTCGGCGTTGGCGATGGAGATTTCGGGGTTGGGTTTGGAGAGGTCGGCCATTTCGAGGAAGATGCGGCCGCGGTCTTTGCATGCGATGCGCGCGGCGCGTTCGAGGTATTCATATCCCACGCGGCGGTTGACGCGCGCGGTGTCGGTGGCGAGGCGCAGACACATCCGGCCGTAGGTGTCGAAATTCCTGCGATAGGTGGTATCCAGCGGCGCACCGGCGGCATCGGTGGGAATGCTCTTCATCACCTCATCGAGGCGGGCGATGGCACTGGCCCGGCGGCCGAGGCGGACATATTCGATGGTGGCAAAATCCCAGGTCACATCGTGTCGTGCGCGAGGCGTGCGCAACAGTTTGTCGAGCAGCAGATTGTAAATTTTTCCGGCTTCGGCATATTTGCCCTGGTTGACCAGGGTGGTTGCGGAGTCGCGCAGTACCGAGGCGCGAATGTTGCCGTCATCCCAATTGATCCAGTGGATATCCTGAGCAATCGCGGCGAGCACGGCGGGATCGGTGGTGAGGGATTTGGCGCGCTCGAGATGATGCAGCGCCCGGGGCGCGTCTTCCAGCTTGATGGCACTTTGCGCCTGGTAGAAAACACTGGAAAGCAGGCGGAGGCTGTCGATTGCCGCCGCCGCACTCAAAGCAGGATTTTCCAGGCGGCGCGGGCTGACCGCTGCGGAGCGCAGGAGCAGATCTTCGGCGCTGGCATAGTTGTGCAGGGCGCGCTGCCAATCGTGCTTGGCAAAATAGGTTGCGCCCAGATTGTACCGGTGCAGATATTCGCCGGGCTCGAGACGGGCGAGCGACTCCCAGAGTTCGATGGCCTTGTCGAACGAGTTCTGACTGGGATAGCGTTCGCTCAAGAGTTTGTAGGCCAGGGCAAGATAGTGTTGCGCCTGGGGATTGAAGCCGTGGTATTGCAGAGCCTTGCTGAGGTTGCGCTGCGCTTCCATCAAATGATAGGTGGCCAGGATGGTGTTCTTGCGCAACTCGGGATCGGTGCCGGTTCGGCCGGCTGGCGACGGCGTGCCGTTTAGGGCGGCTGCGGCAGTTGTGAGTGTCTCGGCAACGGCGTCGCGGCGGGCATCAACCAGGGTCCAAAGCGAGTCACTTAGATGATAGTGGCGGATGCCTTCGCGGCGATGCCAGTCCGCCTTGCGCTCGCGCTCCCTTGCGACGAACAAGCGTGTGCCGATGCTGTCGGCGCGTGCGGCAATATGCGGGGAGACGCCCTGCGGCACCCTGGCTGTGCGTCCGCCAGCGGCGCAGCCGGACAACGCCGCCGCCGTCGCAAGCCAGAGCACCATCGGCCAAACGCGTGTGGTTGTAGTGCCCCGTCTCATTTTGATTTGTTATTCTCCCACCAGGAAAGAAAGATGTTGTAGAACTTCGAGGTTTCGCTGCGGGTCGGGTCGGTGGCCAGCATGCTGACTGAGGTGACATTGTTTTCCTCGCCGCGGCTGGCAATGCCCTTGCTGAGGGAGAAGCTTTTTTTGCGGAAACCGGTGTCGCGCAGCATGATGGCGGTGGAGCTGTCACCGACTTCCACCATCAGCAGGCCGATATCCTGGGAGGTCTCGTTGCACAGAAAAAACAGATCGTAGCTGCTGGTGGCGGTTGCGATGCGGACCTTGGCGGTGAGGTCGCCGTTGCGATAGCGCATGTAATGTTTGAGCGAGGGGGAGAGCTCGGATTGGTTTTTCTTCAGCCACTCCAGCAGCTCGCGAAAGAGCTTGTCGAAATCTATCTCCTGGCGTTTTTTCTCGTCGAAACTGCGCTCGTCGATCTTGTGGACGATATCGGCGTTGCGCTTGGTGCCGATCAGGGGGCCGGTGCGGCCGGTGGCGTAGCCGGTGCCGCCGGGTGTGCCGCCATAGCCGACGCGTGCGCTGGCGAGATTGGGATTATAGACGTTGCTGGGCGTGCCCAATACCGGCAGGCCATCCTTGACATTGGCAACCACCGGCGCATTCACCGGCGGCAGCGTGGTGGTGCCGACGCTGATTTCCGGCAGTAGCAGCGCTTGCGACACCGAGGCGATGCGGCTGAGGGCGGACAAATCCTGCGGCACGATCTGGGTCATTTTGGTCAAATCTTGCAGATTCGACAAATCGATTTCTTCGATATTGGCAGGCGCGGTGCGATTGGCCACTGCCTCCCTGGGCATTTCCGCCGGCGTTTTCCTGGCAGCGGCCGGGGCTTTGGGTTTGGGCGGCTCGAAGCGGGAGAAGTCGATTTCGCGGAATTTTTCCACGTCGAAGCGCGGCTCGGGCAAGCTCACCTGCAAGAGCAGCAGGTAGATCCCAAGCACGAAAAACGTCGTCAGGCCGTAGGTCCACAGCTTTTCCGGCTCGACGCGCCGCAGACGGCCGCGCAGGCTATACACCAGGCTCGACATAATTTATGTTTCGCTGAATTTGATTGCGTTCGCAAACGTCCAACACGTTGACGGTCAACTGCACGGGGGAGTTGGGGTCGGGCTGAATCAACACGATGATGTCCTGCTGCCGCTCCAGGTACTTTTGCCGCACCGTGAGGAGTTCCTGTTCGACGCGCTCCAGCTCGGCGTCACGGATCAGCTCGGTGGGACCCTCCAGCAGCGTATAAACCGGCCCGGGTAAAACCGCGAGCGTGACCGTGTTGATCGCGGTGGGTGTGCTCACCGCCGAGACGCTGCGCGGCAGCCGCACCTGGGTCTTTTGCTCGATGTCGCTGATCGCGATGAAGCCGAACAACACCGTGAGCGCGATGTCGATGTAGCGAATGATCATGCCGCCTTTGCCCATGGTCGTTCCTCAGCTTTTCACTTTCGATCCGATGCGGACGTCGAAGGTTTTCAACACCTCCAGGCGGTCACACACTTCGGCGGCTTTCATCAAAAACCGGATGGGGGTGTCATGGTTGGCGCGCAGCCGCACGCGCATTTTGTAGCGCGCTTTTTCCAGGTTGACCCTGGTCTGCTGGAGATACTGTTCGAGCACGGCCAGATCGGCGGTGCGATATTTTTCGTTGTCGAACAGATAGGAGCCGTCCGGCAGAATGCCGACAAAAATCACCATTTCGGGATCGGGATTGCCGGGCGGCAATTCCACCGTTTTGGCCAGTTCGATATGGCTGGTTTCACTCAATTCGGCACTGCAGATGAACCCGAACAGCAGGATCATCACAATGTCGATGTAGCGCACGATCATGCCGCTGCCGCTCATGGGCGAGGCTCACTCCTTTCCCAATGACTCAAAAGAAGCCTCCAGGCGGCGTGCATTTTTACTTTTCACCCAGGCCCGCACGATGTTGGCGCCGGGCATCTCGCCCAGACGGAAGTTCACGCGCGCAATGCCCTCCTGATCGGTGTGCACTTCCACGCGCGCTTTGTTCTGGTCGAGGCTGCCGTTGTTGTGCACGACTTCGAACATCACAGCCTGCTCGGGGACGGGGTTGCCGTGGGCATCCAGGAGCTGCAGACTGAGCGGCTCAGGCAGTTGCGTGCCCGCCGGTTGGATCAACAAGTTGCCCGAGAGGATCTGCAGGCGCTCGGGTGGACCGGGCTGGGTTTCGATCTCGAACTCTTCCATCAAATTGGCTTCCCCGTTGACGCGCGCCAGCACCTTGTGCCTGCCCACCAGTGTGCCCAACTTGACCGCAGTTTTGGCACGACCAAGAAAGTCGGTGCTCACTTCCTTGACGTTGGTGCCGTTGTCAAAAGTGACCGGACTGCCGTTGCTTTCGAAGGTGACGACGAGATTTTCTATGGGCCGGCCGTGTTGATCTTCCACCGCCACTTCCAGCGGTTTGGACAAATTGGCGCCGGCCTCCGCAGCCTGGCGCCTGGCCGACAGCAGCCGCAGGGTGGTTGGAATGCGGCGACTCGCTGCGGGTGCCGCGATGGGAGTCACCGGTGACACTTCACTGATCACCGCTCCGGCGGGGACGGCCTGTGCGGGGGGCGTCAGCGAGACCGTCTGACCGCGACCAAAGCGGTTGCGGAACAAGTCCGCCCGCTCGACGATACCTTCCAGATGGCGGTAAAAAATCGAGTGTACCCATGAAATCGCAAAGTTCAAAAAGATGCTGACCACCAAACCGCCGATGGTGGTCACCAGCGCCACGCCCATGCCGGTGATGATTTGGGAGGATTCCAGTTTGCCGGGCATAAAGGTCTCATACATGCCCAACACCGTGCCGAGCAGGCCGAGGGCACCGGCGGTGTCGGAAAGCAGAGTGGCAAAGCCGCGGCCGATCTCATATTTTTCCTTCATACCGTTGATATGGCCGTCGATTTCGAGCTGAAGCATCGGGGCACCGGAGTCCCGCTGCCAAAGATCGCACAAGCGGGTGAGCAGCCGGCTCAATTCCGAACGTGGATGTTGCGCCACTGTCTCCCAAATTTCCCGCACCTGTGCGGCATGTCTGGTCTCATCAGTGACTTCCCGGAGCTGCCGGTCAACTGCGGCTTGAATCGGTTTGGCATGGCGTTTATCGAAATAGACGCGCACGAGCTGATAAATGATGACGCTCACGCCCAGAATGAACACCAGGAAGATGGGATACATGAGCCCGCCACCCTGCTTCGTCAACTCGGAGAAATTGCGGGCAACGCCACTACGCGGCGCTTCAGTTTGCAGTCCCGCAGATGCCGGGTTGCCCGGCGGCGTGACCGTTTGCGAGGGATGGACAGCGGACGACGCTGCCGGGGGCGTGGCAGAGACCTGCAGCGCAAACCCCGATCCGGCAGTCAGCAGCATGCTACAAACCAGCAGGCACTGGCAAAGGTTCGTGATGCTGACGCGAAACATAATGACAACCTCCTCACAAAGAATAGCTCCAGATCGCGGCGATGATTTACGAGTTTGGGTGCGACCGGTGTGAAAATGGTCAGGGTGAAAAGCCTGCTTCCACACGGGGGGACCGCCCAAGCCGGGCGGCACCCTGCGCCCACCGGCCGCTGCCGGTTACACCAGGCTTCAATGCACGAGAATCGTCGCGCGATAGCGGGCATCGCTCGCCGCCTCGTGGCCGTCCCTGCTCACCCGGATGACGATCGGCATGGTTTTGTGATCGATGGTCAGTCTTTTCTTGGGTGAGTGATAGACATTGTTGTCGGCGGATTTCCAAACGAGATAGTAGTAGTAATTGCCGTGCGGGGCCAGGCGGCCGGCGTGTTCCCCCCGCTGCACTTTCCAATTCCAGGCGAGTTTCCTGAGAATTTGATTGTTGGTCGGCGAACGACCGACTATGTTGCTGTCTGCAAAAACGATGTTGCCCTGCGCATCTTCGATGACAAAGCTGCCGGATACCGGTCCCCACCGTCTGGTCTCTTCCATATTCAGGCTGAAAAAGAAGGTGTCGGCGGCCGCGCTCAGCGTGCGGTGAAAGACTTTTTCCGGAATCCTGGCGGCGCCCAGCAAATTCTGGTGCTCCTGGCTGCGTGTTGAATCGACGATCACCTGCAGCCGGTCATTGACCGCGCCGTGCAATTCCAGATAGCGTAAAACCAGGTAGGCGCGCTGGCCATCCGCGGGGATGACGATACTGCTGCGAAAATTGGGTTCCTGCATGCGGCGCGCGAGTTGTCGAAAGGAAGCCAGGTAGGCTTTGGTGTGATTCTTTTCCATTTCCTTGACTATGCCGGTGCTGTCCTCGGGAATGCGGAAGCGGCCGGAGCTGGTATTTTCGCTGCGCAGCCGTTCCAACAGGCGCGCGGCGCCCATGTGGGGGCCGGCGGGCGGTGCCCCGTTCTGGTGTGCCGAGAAAATCCGCTCCGGCAGTTCCGGCTCCAGGCTGTCGGCGGAGAAGAACAACTCTTTGGGCAGCTCCGCCAGTTCCTTGGGGGAGACATTCGCTTCCACTTTGCGGTGGATGTGTTTGTCAAGAATGAACAGCGTATCGAGCCGGGATTGCACTTGAAACGCGTTCGACAGGCTGAAGGCGGGCGCCATCGGCATGTCGGTTTCCAGCCAGCGCGCGGCGTACAATGAACCGTGCCTGCGGAAATTGAACAACAGACTGATTTCCGGTGTGCCGCTGCTCGCCTGACTGAGCTGGGTGACGGGATAGGCATAGCGTGCATTCAAACTCACGCCACCGCCCACATGCCACTGGCCTTCGAAGGTGATGGCTTCGGTGCCGTAGGCGAGTTTGACGAAGCCGCGCTCCTCCAGGAAGGCTTCGAGAAAAAGCTGCGAGATGAAATCATCGCCTTCCTGTGCCATCGCCAGACCGCCGCGGAAAGTGCTCATGCCCACCGTGGCGCCGGCGGAATAAAAACGCTTCAACCGCTCGTTGCCGTTTCTGAAGAATGAAATGTCGGGGCGATTGAGGTTGTTGACGGCAAATGCCAGGGTCAAATGACGACCGGGCATGACCAGGGCGCCCGCACCCAGATTGAAAAAGGTCCAATTGGAAGAATGCTGCAACGCCGGGTCCCCCGGCGTCAGCCCCTCAACGCCGGAAACATCGAGCGCCTGATTCAACACCCCGAGGCTGAAACCCAGGCTCAGCCAGTCACTGAATTTCCTGCTGACCACGCCGTTCAGGGTGAGATTGTTTTGCAGAGACCGGATATTCAAGTATTCACCGGTCACCCCGAAGGCTAAATCACCCATGACGCCCAGGCGCCTGTCGGTGGTGGTGAGACTGAACATGTTGTTGCGTGCGGCAAAGAGATTGTCCACCACCCCGGCATGCAGGAAACTCGTGCCGACGAAAAACATCGGATCCTGCCACGGCAACACAGCCGGGTTCATGAGATTCACGCGGGCATCGCCCAGGTCCGCAGGATTGGGTGTGGTGACCCGTTGCTGGGCAAATACTGCGGACCCTCCGGCACACAGCAGGACACTCAAACCAGCAAGCAGGCGGTTCAGACCAATGTGACCTTTCATTAGCGTACCAAGCTGATATAACCACTGCCCAACTTCCTGCCGCCGTCTTCGATCAGCCACAGGTAAATGCCGGCGGGAAGTGACTTGCCATTGCTTTCCCGATCACGGCCATCCCAGTAATATTCGCCACTATCCTTCAACTGGAAGGTTGCCACCACGGCCCCGCGAATGTTGAAAAGGTGCAAGACCGGCTCTGTCACTTCAAAATCCTTGTAATCGAACCTGACGCGGTCGTTGTAGCTGTCATCATTGGGGGTAAAGATCGCCGGGGTCACGCGCACTGCCACGTTGGGATTGGGCCGGCCCTCACCGCTGAGGTCAACGTCTGCTTGCACGCTGCGCTCACGGTTTCCGGCTTCGTGTGCTTGGATCACCAGTTCGTCGCCCTTGGGCCCTGCGATGCGCGGGTGGAATCTCACGCGCACGGTTTTGA
Organism: candidate division KSB1 bacterium; assembly: GCA_034506255.1. Classification (NCBI taxonomy): domain Bacteria; kingdom Pseudomonadati; order Candidatus Zhuqueibacterales; family Candidatus Zhuqueibacteraceae; genus Candidatus Coneutiohabitans; species Candidatus Coneutiohabitans thermophilus. The sequence goes on from JAPDPX010000006.1 coordinate 434,289, forward strand.
CTTCATTGGGCTGCATGATGAAGGCTTCCACCGGTTCCAAGATTTCGAAATGCTCGCTGGCAACGGCGGGACGGGCCACCTCCAGAGGCACTTCGCCGCAATTGACCAGTTCCATGGTGCGAATACTGTCACGGCGAACCCGAACCCGGCCAAAATCGAGCGCTTCATCCGACGGGCACAGGCTGATCCTCGGCAGTTGCTCCCTGAAGCCGCGGCCGGTGACCGGAACACGCACTTCCCTCTGATTGCGGGCATTGCTGTAAAGCACCAGCTCTGCCGGATAATCACGCACTTCCGTGGGCATGAACTCCAACGTAATTTCCCGGGCATCCACCGCTGGAATCGTGATCGGAACACCGGTCTGCCGCATGCGGTAAGGCGCTGGCAGTTTGAGGTCGTTGATCACAAGCGTCTTGTTACCCCGGTTGCTGATCGTCAGTGAGCGCGAAGCAGTCGTGTTGAGCGCGACACTTCCGAAATCCAGCCTGGCCGGCAGGAGGGAAATTCGCACCGCGGTGCCGCTGCCGAGCAATGCTCCCGAGAGAATTTCACCCGTGCGGCTGTGCAAACGCAAACGGCCCTCGAACCTGCCGGTATCCGGCGGTGTGAAGCAGACTTCAATTTGCCGGCGCTCACCGGGGTTGAGAACAAACTCGTCGTTTTCGACCACGAAAGTTGCCGGCGGCGAAGCCAGCGTCGTGACCGAATCAATAACCAGGCTCACCGTACCCTGGTTGCTCACCTCGATCGACTCACAGCGGGAGACGCCGACCTCCACTTCGCCAAAATCGTTGGGATTCGGCGCGAAATTGACAACCAACGAAATGCCGTTGCCCTGCAATTTGACCAGCTTGGGGTGGCGCGGCAGATCGTTGTGAGCGATGTACAAAACGCCATCCTGCAAGCCGGTGGTATCGGGACTGAACTCGAGTTTGAGGAGGTGGCTGTCGCCCGCGGCAATGACAAAGGGCACCGTGGGACTCGAATCGAGTGCGAAGCCCGCGCCGGAAACCGCAAGAGAATCCACCCGCAGCGCGCAGGTGCCGGGGTTGCGAATCACATAGGTGATGCCAGACGTCTCGCCGATTTTTGTGTCAGCGAAGACCACCAGGCTGTCGCCCGCGATCAATTGACCGGCCCAACCGCTGCCCGAGACTGCGATTAGCGTGACAGGGGGGCTGATCCCCGCTTCCGGGCGCCACGGAATGCGCAGCGTATCGTACACCACTTCCACGGTGCGCGGAGTGAAGGCGATTTCGACGGTATTCGAGCCGCCGGCAGGCACGCGGAAATCGTTGTCGGGTTCCACCCGGAATTCCGGCCGGCCTGGCACAAAGGACAAGAAATCGGCGGCAATTTCACGGCTGCCGTGATTGGTGATCGTGACGGTCAATCTGGCACTCTCACCCAGACAGATTTTTTCAAATTGCACCGCCGGCGGAGCTGTAACCGGCGAGACGCCCCGGCCTTTCATCGGCACCACAACGGTGTCTTCCTCCGCATCCGGATCGCTGCTCACAATCCATAACTGCGCAGAAAAAGCACCCGTATCACCCGGTGCGAAGGTGACCGGCAGGGCGCGGCTCTCATTGGGTTGCAGCGTGAAGGTGTCCAGCGGCGCAGCAAAGGCGCTGTCTCCGGAAAGCGTGAGGCGATTGATCGGCAGCGCCACCCCGCCTTCATTCGTCACCGTCACGAGCAAGGTGGAATCATTCGTGAGAAAAACCTCACCAAAATCCAGCGCCAGCGGTTCAACTTTGACATCGGGAACCGGCGGCCGCGGCACGCCCCTCCCGCGCAGCGCGAGGGGCAGCGGGTTGGGCTGGGCGTTGCTGTAAACCAGCAAAGTCGCGACGTATTCCCGGATATTTGTGGGTGAGAAGATAACGGGAATTGCCGCGCTGTCACCCTGCAGCAGAGCAAGCGGCAGGCTGGCCGGCCCGACCGCAAAGAAACTGGAGTCGGTGCCGGTTATCCTCAACCGGTCGATTTTAACCGTGCACGCGTCCGCGTTCCAAACCCGTGCGTCTTTTTGTTTCGAATCGCCCACCGCGACGGAATCAAAGTTCACCTCTTGTTCCCCGGCGATGAGCGGAGAGACGGCCTGGCCAGGAATGACGATGCTGCTGTCAGCATTGACCGCGTTGGATGTGACCAGGACTATCACTTTGAAAGGCCCGGCTGCTCCCGGCATGAAATTCACCGACAGGCAAAACGAATCATGCGGTGCTATCTCGAAGCGCAACGCGGCGGCCACCGGCAACTCGGGTCGGAGCGGCCGCGTCACGCCGCCCTCGACCGCAAAGATCTCAGTGCTCTCGACCAGCAACGGGCAGTCGCTGGGATTTTTGATGCAGACGTGCGTAGTGCCGGTTGTGCCCACACACACTTCGCCATAATCCGGCGGGTTGGCAGAAAGCGCGATTGCAGGCCCATCCACCCGGCCGAGCAACACAACAGTGGAGTCGCTTCTTCTGTCATTACTGCGCACGGTGAGCAGGCCACGATACTCACCCACGCTGGGTCCCGCAAAATGGATGGCCAGACGATATTCTCCGCCGCCCGGGATCTCAACTGGAAAGTGAGGTGACACGACCAGCGCAAAAACCGGGTTGTCGATGACAACGCCATCGAGGCGCAACACCGCCGCACCCTGATTGCGAATCACGAGATCGGCTGTGGCGGTATCTGTCAGGCAGGTGGTGAGCACGAGCGAATCGGCTGGGACGAGGGCCATGTCCGGCTCGGGCGGCACACCCGTGCCGCGCAATTCGATCACCAGCGTATCGGGCTGGGCATTGCTGATGATCAACAGTTGCGCCGTGTGCAAACCCAACCGGTCAGGGGTGAAGGTGACGGCCAGCCCCAGAGTGTCATCAGCAGACAGCGTCCGGGGCACGGTCGCACCGAGCAGCGCGAAGCTGGCGGCCTGTGCTCCGCGCAGCAGGAATTCGCTGATTTGCAACTCACACGTCCCAGCATTCCAAACCTGCGCGGCAAGCGTATCGGTTTGTGCCAGTGTCACCTTGCCGAAAGCGAGCGTGTCGGTTCCTGCAATTTGGGGCGACAACACTGTGCCTGGAATCGTGATTTCCACCGGCCCGCCGGCATTCGACCAAACCGTCACTTTCGCTTCAAACCGGCCCACAATGTTTTGCCGCGTACGGACGATGAGCTTGAAGGTATCGCCTGGTGCCAGAGAGAAGGCGGTGGCCGTTGCTCCCGTGGGCAGCTCGGGCGCCTGTCCCGAGTTCGGCACTTTGGAAAACGACACGGCATAGGAATTGACGTGCAGGGTGCAGGTGGCGCTGGGGTTGATGATCAAAACATTGGCAAAGACCGTATCACCCGGGCAGATTTCACCGAAAGTCGAGGGATGAGCCTCCAGCAGGATTTGCGGCGCGACGCTTTCGGCCGTGACCGGCAGACTGACCTGCTCACCGTCAGCGGTGGCAACAGTCAGGTTCGCAGTGAAAGTACCGGTTTGCGCTAGCAACAGTGCCACCGCGACGGTATCTTTGCCACCGGGCGGCAGAGTGAACGGCAGCAGCGCGGTCACCCGCAAAGCGGAATCATCGCTGGTGATCGCGGAGAGGACCACGGGATCGCTGCTGATGTTTTCGATGGTAAACGTTGCAGTCGCTTCGGTGTTGAGACAAACCTGCCCGAAATCGAGCGACGATGGCTGGAGACGAATGGTGTTCCCCTGAGCAACGGCATAAAGCATGCGGTCGCCACTGACGTAGATCGTGCCCTCTGCGCCGAATGCCGGGGAGGTGCCACGGCTGCCGCGGACTTCCGGCCGCGACCAGCGCAGGGTGCCGTCCGCGGCAAAGCAAACCAAACCCGCGGTGCTGTGCAGGGCGTAGAGGTGGCCGGCGGCATCGATCACGACGGGGGAGATGAAATCACCGCCCGGCAGTTCTCTGCGCCAGCGTTCTGCGCCGGTGGCGGTGTCAAGAGCGAGCAACCAGCCACCCCGCACGCTGGTGAGATAAAGCGTGCCGTCGCTGCCCAATGCCGGCAGCGCGGGAATGCCGAAACTCGCATCCGGCTCGCGCAGCCAGCGCAAAGCGCCGGTGGCACTCACGCTCAGGATGCGGCCGTGATCACGCGTCGTCAGATAGATATTCCCGGCTTCATCCACGACCAGGCCTTGCAGCGTGTCGCCCGGGGTGTAGTTGCGCTTGAAGCGAAACGAGCCATAACGCAGGATTGTCATCACGGTGTCGGCGGCAACCACCACCGGCAGATCGCTGAGGTTGATGGCTGGCGCATTTTCCGGCAGGGCGCGCAAGTTGGTGCGCCAGTTGACGATGGTGTCCGGCGAGGCGAGATAACCGCGCGGATCGAGTGAGTAGAGCCAGCAAAAATCGGTGACGACATAGATGCTGTCATTGCTGCCAACATTGGCGGCAAACACCGACCCGCCTTCCAGCTCTTTTTTCCAGCGCAGAGTGCCGTCGGGATTGATGGCATAGAAAAATTCGCCCGGCTTGTTCTTGGTGCAGATGGTGTCGGTCGAACTGATCAGCAGGGTGCCGTCCCGCATGAGCGCAGGAGGCGCCATGAAGAATTCCTTTTTTGGAGGGGGAATATGACCTGTGAAGGTCCATTTCAACCCGCCCGCCGGTGTGAGAGCGTAGAGCTTGTTGTCGACACGGCCCGCAACGTAAATCGTGCCGTCTTCCCCCACTACCGGATCACTCAACTCTCCCGCGCCGACCGGAGTTGCGAAACGAATCACGGGCGCAGACGGCCCCTTGATCGCAGCCCGGCCACGCAATTGACTGTCATGGCGGGCAATCGGCCAGGAGCTGCTGGCCAAACCGGATTGCGCCGCCGCTTGATTGAACCATGCCAGGGCGAACAGGCTGGCAACAAATCTCTTTGTTGTTAGCCAATGATTATGAGGGCGGCGTGCGGTCGGAGTTGGATTACACCTGTTTTTCCGGCTGGTAAGCGAGGATCTCGAAATGTCGTCCATAGGAAATTCCTCTCCCCATTCTTTTAATAATGGCGTGCACGTCTGAGAACTCGGGTTTCCAAAATGCCGCGCAGGCTGCAACGCTCGATATGGTGGCAGTAATTATGTGAAAATGAACTCCCTATGCTGGAAAATTCGCGAATGAGAATTTCCGCAGCGACTCTCAGTCAAATGCAAAAGTGCGAAACCCCTCTGTCAAGGATCAAAGCCGCTCCCCGCAATGCCGATGCCGCCCAAGCAAGCCAGCTTTAGTGAGGGTGTGGGGCAGTTGTGTAAATGGGAACTCGTGCAGTGCAGCCATCACCGATGACCGCCCTCTTGAACCGTAAGAAGACGGGCAATTGTAACGGATGCGAAAGGCGTGGTCATGCATGGTTGGGTGGGGATGATTGGCGAGAAGAAAGTCAAACCCAACGCTGGCCTGAAATTTAACTGGTTTGCAGAGAAATGCAAGAACATTTTCATTTTCTTTAAGGATCAGTGCTCTTTGTCCGGTTTTTTATCAAAACCGGTGCAAAAAAATGGTCTATCGCTTCATCATGAGAGGATGTGAAAAGTTCACCACATTCTAGCTTGCACGAAAAATTTTCACCTTATCCCGCTTGTGGAGTTCATTTGATAGTTTCAACCAACAACTTGGAAAGGAAGTTTCTTATTGATTGAACCGTCTGTTTATAAATCAATAAACTCAAGGTCAATGCTCACTGGGCTCATTACTGTCTGTTCAATCTGACAACTTTATCTGCCTGTTCACTTTGCAAACTTTGAGCCAGTGTGGGACAGCCAGAGAAAAACTCATGCAAAGCAAAAAGTGACAGATTTGCTCTCCAGTAATTTGCCAGAGTCTAAAGTAATTTGCCAGAGTCTAATAACCTGGCCGCTGCAGTGGTGCTCATGAGAGTCGAAAGAAAAATGCCCTCTGGCAAAAAATCTCTTGACAGAATGGTAAAATTTCTTACTTTCTACGAAACAAAAATTTCTTTATAAAATAAAAACGAAACGAAATTTTCCATGTCATTCATTGGCGCACAAGCCGGAGACCTGCGGGATTTGTTTCTGCATCTCGCCGGGATTCCCGGCGTCTCGCTCTCCGAGCGCCGGATTGCCGATGAAGTCACGGCTCTGCTGCAGGCTGCGGGCGTGCGTGTGCGCGAAGATGACGCCGGCGGACGTTTGCAAGGCAACGCCGGCAACCTCCTCTGTTTCCCCCCTGATTTCCACGAGAACTCCCCCACCCTGCTGTTGAGCGCGCATCTGGACACAGTGCAGTCGACCGCCGAATTGCAGCCGGTCGTTACAGCGCGAGAGATTCGCTCCCGTGGCGACAGCATTTTGGGCGCGGATAATCGCCTCGGCCTGGCGGTACTGGTTCATTTGCTGCGGACCACAGCCTCCGGCAATGTGCCCCACCAAAACTTCATGGTGGCTTTCACCGTCGCCGAAGAATTGGGCATGCTGGGCGCGGCGCAACTCGATCTCTCGCCCTACCACATCAGCGGCGGCTTCGTATTCGACTGCTCCAAGCGGCCGGGCATCTACATTCGTGAAGCGGCCGGATCAACGGTGTTCAAAATGACCTTTCTCGGCAAGGCGGCACATGCCGGCGTGGCACCGGAAGAAGGCATCAACGCGATTTCGCTGGCCTGCCGTGCGCTGGCGGGTGTAGCCAGTGGCCGCATCGAGGACGACCTGGTGCTCAATCTCGGCAGGATCAATGGCGGCTCAGCCACCAATGTCGTGCCCGATCGCGTCACGGTTGAGGGGGAAATACGCTCCTTTTCTGCCGAACGCCTGCGCCGGCACCTCGCCAGCCTGCGGCAAACCTGCGAACAGGCGCTGCCCCATCCCCAAGCCTTGCCTTTCGAAAGCCAGACGGATTTCGCCCCCTATGTTTTGACACCGGAGGCGCCTGTGGTGCAGCATCTGGAACGGGCCTTGAAGAAGGTACAACTTACCCCGCAGCCGATTCGTTACATGGGCGGCAGCGACGCCAACGTATGGAACGCCAAGGGCATTCCGGCTGTCAACCTCGGCATCGGCGCGCAAAAGCCGCACAGCTTCGAAGAATTCGTACTGCTGGAAGACTTGTTCAAAACCGCTGAAATTGCCTTCGCGCTGGTGACATGAAGCCCGACCGCGCCAACTTTTCCAGAGAGTCATGACCGGAAGCTGCGCGGCAGAAAGAGGTTTGGTGTTTGCCGGGCGACCATGAGAATCTTTTGAAAAACCGATTCACGTTTTTCCCCGGACTCATTCTGTTATTGCCTTGGGAGCGTTTCACCCGCATGGCTTGCCATTCTCAAAAGTCAGCGTCTTCGACAAAAAGCCGGCGCATGACCGCTGTGTCTCATCCTGACGAGGGAAGGCTCGGCTTATGAAGCACCGCCTGGGTGGCGGCGCGCTTGTCATCATGGTGTTGCTGAGCGCGTTTGATGCCGCCGGCCGGCCGAAGGGCCATCTGCTCATCATCGGCGGCGGCAAACGCGGGGCTGCGATCATGGAGAAGTTCGTGGAGCTGGCGGGCGGCGACCGGGCAAAGGTGGTGGTGTTTGCCATGGCCAGCAGCTATGCGCATGAGGTCGGTCCGGAGCAGGCCGAAGAGCTGCGCCGGCTCGGCTGTGGTGAAGTGAGCGCGCTGAATATCGACCGCCGTCAGGCAGATACCGACTCCGTCCTGGCGCTGTTGCAGGGCGTTACCGGCGTGTTTTTCTCCGGCGGCGATCAATCGCGCCTGACGGCGGTGCTGCAGGGAACGAAAGTCGAGGCCCGCCTGCATGAGCTTTATGCCGGGGGTGCAGTGCTCGGCGGCACGAGCGCCGGCGCCGCAGTGATGAGCGCGGTGATGATCACCGGCGAGGAACGCCGGCCGGTGGCAGATTCCACCTTCAATCAAATCGAGGCGGACAACATCGTGACGGCGCGCGGCTTCGGCTTCCTCAAAACCGCAATCGTGGATCAACATTTCGTGCGGCGCCGGCGCCACAACCGCCTGATCAGCCTGGTGCTGGAACAGCCACAGCTTGCCGGTCTCGGCATCGACGAGGGCACCGCGATCTGGGTGAAACCGGATCAAACCTTCGAAGTGATCGGCGATCATTGCGTCATCGTTTATGACGCGAGCAAGGCACGCTTGCAGCACGATCGTGCAAACCATGGCCTGCGCGCCAGCGGAGTGCAGATGCACGTGCTGCGCCACGGCGCGCAGTATGACTTGAAAGCCAAAAAAGTCCTGCACTTGATGCCGCGATGAAAGTGCTCCCCATTCCCCACACGCTGGTTTTGATCTTCAGCATCATCGTGCTGATGGGCGCCCTCACCTGGGTGGTGCCGGCGGGTGAATTTGCGCGCGCCGAAAAGCAGGGCCGCACCGTGGTCGTGCCCGGCACCTATCAGCGCACGACACCCCAGCAGCAAGACCTGGCGGACATGCTGGCCGCGCCCATTCGTGGCTTCGTGGAAGCGGCCAATATCATTGCCTTCATCTTCATCGCCGGTGGTGCATTCGGTGTGGTGGCCGCAACCGGCGCGATCAACAGCGCGATTGCGGCCAGCACCCGCGCGCTCGAACGCCGTCCCTCCCTGCGCCTGCTCATCATTCCCCTGCTGACCACCTTGTTCTCGCTGGCGGGCGCGACCTTTGGCATGAGTGAAGAAGTGCTGGTGTTCGTGCTCATCTTTATTCCCTTTGCGCTGGCGCTCGGCTATGATTCCCTCGTCGGCGTCGCGATTCCGTTCGTCGGTGCGGGAGCGGGCTTCGCTGCCGCCTTTCTCAATCCCTTTACGGTCGGGATCGCGCAGGGTATTGCAGAATTGCCGCTGTTCTCCGGTTGGCCGTTTCGCCTGGCGGTATGGGCGGTGGTCACGCTGCTGACCGTGATTTTCATCATGCATTACGCCGCCAAAGTCAAACGCGACCCGCGCACCAGTCCGGTGTATGAACTCGACCGCCGGCGCCGGCAGGAGCAGATGGGCGAAGCACCTGCGCCGCTGGGCGGGCGGCAGAAATCGGTGCTGGCGGTGTTTGTGCTCGCGCTGTTGGGCTTGATGCTGGGTGCGCTCGAGTTCAACTGGTACATCACCGAAATTGGCGCGCTGTTCCTCGCCATGGGGATACTCAGCGGGCTGGTGGCGGGCATGAGTTTGAATCAAACCGCGGAGGCGTTCATCGCCGGTGCCAGAGAGATGATGACTGCGGCGCTGGTGGTCGCGTTCTCGCGCGGCATTCTGGTGATTGCCACTGACGGCAAAATCATCGACACCATCCTCAATGCCCTGGCCGGCCTGACGGCGCCGTCGCATCCCGTGCTGGCGGGTTATCTCATGCTGGCGGTGCAGGCCGGCATCAATTTTTTCGTGCCCTCGGGCAGCGGCCAGGCCGCGCTCACCATGCCGATCATGGCGCCGCTCAGCGATCTGCTCGGTCTGACACGGCAGACCGCCGTGCTCATTTTTCAATTAGGCGACGGCTTTAACAATCTCATCATTCCCACTTCCGGCGTGACCATGGGGATGCTCGGCATCGCCAAAATTCCATTTGAAAAATGGGTGCGCTGGATTCTGCCGCTGGAGGGGCTGTTTTTCGCGGTGGGGATGATTTTTATCGCGCTGGCAGTGATGCTGCAGTGGGGGCCGCACTGAAAGCTGCGGAAGACGCCGGCGCGAGGTCTGAAACTGCGATCGTCACGAATCCATTCTTCTTTTTCACCCTCACTCGCACGGGAGGACGTATGAAAAAATCATCGCTACTGGTTTGCCTCGCTGCCTTTGTCGGGGTTGAATACGCCGGCGCCCAGCCCAGCGTCACCGGCGACAACGGTGTGCTTGGTTTCAATCTCAACAGTTATGGCCGCCTGCGCGTCAGCAAATCGCCCTACTCCAGCAGCGCGCGGGAAGTCGATCGCATGAGTTTCATTGCCGCCCTCGGCAAAGAGGACGTCTACGACTACAACGAAGATGGCGACAGCACCAGCGTGACCGCCGCCGGGATCACCCTCCCCGGGGTCGATGCCGCCTACCAGTGCATCACCGACAACGAATATTCCGGTGAGCCGCCGGACATTCGCGTGGTGCATACCGTGATGTCCTGGAGCAATACGCCCTATGTCTTTATTCGATTCCAGGCGGTGAACACCAGTGCCGGTCCACTCGATCTCCATTTGGGAGCCGCCGTCATTCCGCGACCATCCCTCACCTATGGCGGAGAGACCGTGGCCTACGACTCCACCAACCAGACGGCCTACTATTTCCGCACCGGCGAACAACCCTATTGGGGCACGCGGCTGCTCAACAAACCGGTGTATTCGGTGAAAATTCGGGATTGGGATGCTTACTCCCCCAATCCTGACTCGGATGAGGCAACAGATTCCACCCGCCATGCGATGACCGCGGCCAGTGGCTTCGACAACGCCCTGATTGCCGGGCCCAACGGCAGCATCTATCATCACAACGGCGGCCTGGTGACCCTCGCGCCGGGGGACACGGCGGAGCTGGTGTATGCGGTGGTGTATGGCAATTCTCTGGGCGAATTAAGAGAAGCCAGTGCCGCGGCGCAAACCCGCTATGAGGACATCTTCACTTCGGTCGCGGCCTCCTCTCCCGCTGTCCCTTCAGGCTTCTCCCTGCAGCAAAACTATCCCAACCCCTTCAACCCCGCGACGCAGATCCGCTTCCGTCTGGCCCGGCCTGCCAGCGTGCAGTTGACGGTCTATGACGCCGGCGGCCGTGAAGTCAGCCGCCTGCTCGACGGCTTCAAACCTGCGGGCGAGCACGTGATCACCTTCACTGCCCGTGGTTTGAGCAGCGGGGTTTATTTCTACAAGCTGCACACGGAGAAATTCACCGCCATCCGCAAGATGCTGTTGCTGCGATAACTGAGGAGGCAACCACCCGACCGCGGAGCGCAGCGCCAGCCGGCGTTGTGCTCCGCCCCGGGAAGGCTTTGGTCAAACCACATGCCCAGTCGCAAGCCCCAAAATGCGCCGGTGCTCACGCAAAAAATTCTGGCGCTTTACCAGCGCCTGCCGGCGAATCAAAGAAAAGTCGCCGACTATTTTTTGCAGCAGCCCAATGATTTTTCCTTTCTCACCACCGACGCCATGGCCGAGGCCCTGCACGTGAGCAAGGCCACCATTGTGCGTTTTGCGCAAAAGCTCGGTTATGACGGCTTCCCGGCGCTGCGCAACGAGGTGCTGCAGACGCTGCAGGCCAATCTGGCGCCTGCCGACCGCTTCATGCTCGCCTTCGCAAAGCATTCGCCGGAGGAAGCGCTCACCCTGGTGGCCGGGCACGAGGTGCAGAACATCAATCAGACGCTTTTGCATCTCGACCGCCAGGTGTTTCACGAGGTGGTGCAGATGCTGCGGGGCGCGGCGCGCGTCTACACCATGGGGCTGGGCATTTCCAAGCTGCTGGCACAGCTTCTGGCTTATGAATTGCATCAAGTTGCCATCGATGCCCGGCCGCTGGCCAGCGGCACCATGCGCTTTGTCGAACAGTTGGTGCTGGCGAAAAAGGAGGATGTGGTGGTGGCGTTCTCCTTCCCGCCCTATTCCCGGGAGACGGTGGCTGCCGCGACATACGCCGCCGAGAAAGGCCTCGCGCTGGTGGCCATCACCGACAAGCCGGCGGCGCCGGTCACTTTTCATGCCACGCGTGTGCTGGCGGTGCGCACCAAAAACATGCTTTACACCAATTCGATTTCGGCGATCTCCGTGGTGATCAACGCCCTGGTCACCGAGATCGCGCTGCACAACAAGCAGGAGGTCAGCAGAGTCTTCCAGGAATCATCACGCATCATGCAGCAGACGCAGGAATTCCTGGACGACTAGCCGGGCAAAAGCGAATCCCCGCATCATCAGTACCTGCATTTTGCATGCTGGCTTGCTGCTGCCCGGGAGTAACAGCTTGTTCACACCTGTTTTTTTGAGGTGATAAAATCCAAAGCCGGGGCACGCAAGGACGCGCAGCCGCCGAGGCTTCGCCAAGAGTAGTTGTTCCGCCACGGTTTGACCGTGGCATTGTCCTGCGATCCTGCGGAGGCGCCTGGCAGAAATGCCACGGCCGGGCCGTGACCGATCAAAAAGAGAACGGAACTGTCACCGCAAGATTTTTGAACCACGATGCACGAGGGCAAACTTCATGGCCGCGGTGATCTTTGCGGTGAGGAGACTGGTGTTTGGCAATTTCAGCAGAAAAACTCTTTGCGGCTTTGCATGGGTTTTGTTTTCGTTTTTTTATCGCTTCGCAAAAGTTGGCAGCATTGGGCTAGAAGCCTGCCCGCCGGTATCGGCATGGCATGCCTGAGTGATTGGTGGAGCAGGGGCAAACCACAATGCAGGGTGACGACATGATCAAAAGAATCCTGAGCACGGGCCTGCTGGTGTGGCTCGCCTTCGCCCCGGCGCAGGCCGGCACCACCGGCAAAATCGCCGGGCGGGTGGTCGACAAGACCAGCAAAGCGCCGCTGCCCGGCGCCAGCGTCCAATTGGAGGGCACGACCCTGGGCGCGGCCGCCGATCACAACGGCGCGTTCGTCATTTTGAACATTCCGCCGGGCACCTACAGCGCGCGCGTCAATTTCATCGGCTATGACCCGGTGACGATCGCCAACGTCCGGGTGGCAATCAACCAAACCACGACACTCCACGTGGAACTGAACGAAAGCCTGCTGGAGGGCGAGGAGGTCGTGGTGGTGGCGGAGCGGCCGCTGGTGCGTCAGGATGCCACCGGCACGGTGGCCATCGTCGGCCGCGATGACATTCAGGCGCTGCCGGTGCGCGATTTCGTGGAGGTACTGCAGCTTCGTGCCGGGGTGGTGGGCGAGGGCAACAACATCAACATTCGCGGCGGCCGCAGCAATGAAGTGGCCTACCTCGTCGATGGCGTGTACATCGAAGATCCGCTCTTCGGCGGCCTGGGCACGCGCGTGCACAACGATGCCATCGAGCAGCTTGAGTTTCTCTCCGGCACGTTCAGCGCGGAATTCGGCGACGCGCTGAGCGGCGTGGTCAACATCGTCACCCGCGAGGGCGGCGGGCAATTCACCGCCAAGCTCGACGGCCGCACCAGCGAGTTTGCCGCGCCCTATTCGCACTACGATGAAAACCGCGTCATCATCTCGCTGGGCGGGCCGCTGCCCCTGCTGCCCAATCTCACTTTCTTCGTTAGCGGGGAAAGCGACCGGCGCGGCAGTTGGCTGCCGTTCGGCTATAATCGTGAGTTTTCCACGCTCGGCAAGCTGTCGCAAAAATTTTCCAGCGCGTTGAAAGCCACTCTGAGCTACCGTCTGACGCGCGGCGGCCGCCAGAGCTACAGTCACGCCTGGAAATACATTCCTGAACAATACGCCCACTCGCGCACGCACAGCGATCACGCCGTGCTCACCCTCAAACACGTGCTCAGCAACAAGGCCTTCTACGACCTGAAGCTCTCCTCTTTCCGGCAAAGTTACCGCCTGGGCGTGATGGATGCGAACGACAACTTCCTGCCGCCTTCGCAATATCTCGCCACCGGTGATCGCGTCTACCTCCCAACGGCCGGCAATGGCTTCGAATTCTATGCGCGCGCCCATCCGCTGGACTACCTCGACAGCCACACCAAAACCCTCAATGCCCGAGCCGATTGGGTGTGGCAGGCGCATCCCTCACATGAGTTGAAGGCCGGGCTGGAGCTGAAGCGCCACGATCTGCGGCTGTACAGCATCTACGACCCCAGGCGCAATTTCCCCTACATCAACGATTACACGCGCAAGCCGGTGGAGGCCGCGGCCTACGTGCAGGACAAGATGGAGTTTGCCTCGTTGATCCTGAATGCCGGCCTGCGCCTGGATTTCGCCGATCAGCGCGCCCCCTTTCGCGCCAACCCGCTCGACCCGCAGGCGGTGGTGGCCGCTTCGAAGAAATGGCAGATCAGTCCGCGCCTGGGCATCGCCCACCCCATCACCGAGCGCACCAACTTTCATTTTTCCTACGGCCATTTCTTCCAGAACCCCGAGTATCAATTTCTCTACGAAAACAGCCAGTACGATTTGAATGTGCGCGAGCCGCTCTTCGGCCAGCCCGACCTCGAGGCGCAGAAAACCGTGGCCTATGAAGTCGGGGTGGCGCACCAGTTGACCCCGACGCTGGCCGCCAGCCTGACCGCCTACTACAAAGATGTGACCGGCTTGATTGGCACGCATTACTATTTCCCCTATTTCGATGGCCGCTTCGTGGGCTACACCCTGTACGTCAATGAGGATTATGCCAACATCAAGGGCTTTGAAGTCGACGTGACCTTGCGCCGCACGAAAAACTTTGCCGGCGGCCTGACCTACACCTACTCGGTGGCCAAAGGCAGCGCCTCCTCGGAAACCGAGCAATACCCCGGCACGCAGGAGTCGACGCTGCTCTACTATCTCGATTTCGACAAGACGCACGTCATCAATCTCAACACCAGCCTGAGTTTCAAAGAGAAGGAGGGGCCGCGGCTGTTCGGCATGCAGCCGCTGGCGCGCACCTACTGGAACGTCGTGCTGCGCACCAGCAGCGGCTATCCCTACACACCCGGCGGCCGTGACGCCGGCTTCGTGATCCGCAACTCCGAGCGCATGCCGTGGACACTCTCGCTGGATGCGGAAGTCGGCAAAGACTGGCGGCTGGGCGGCTTCGTGCTGACGGTTTTTGCCGAAGCGCTCAATCTCACCAACTACAAAAACGTGTTGTCCGTGTATTCCGACACCGGCCTGCCGGATGTGACACGGGTGGGCAACAACTCGCCGGAGTACATTCGCGATCCTTCCAATTTCGGCCCGCCGCGCCGCGTGCGGCTGGGCTTGCGGTTGCAGAGGTGATTTCGCCGGATGGAGGTCGAACGATGTTGTGCCAAACCAGCATGACCCGCGTGAAAAAATTGCTGCTGCTGTGCGCACTGCTGCCCGCCGCCCTGCCGGCCCAGCGAACCCAGGCGGGGCGCGAGCGCGATGGGGAGAATTTTTTCCTGCACCCGCCGGCGGCGACCGCCGGTATTCGTGATCGTGCCGGCGGCACGCACAACAAGAGCAACATCGGCTTGTTTTTCGAAAACCGTGGCAAGCTCTATCCGCGGCGCCTGAGTCAGGGCCCGTCGGGAGAGTATCCCATCGGCAGCGGCCGGCATTACATCTACCGCATCAACCCCTGGGTGGGCGTGCCCAACAATGTGGTGCAGGGCCGTTTCACCACCAATGAAGAATGGGAGGCGGTGGGTGGCTATCACAACCCGGCGCTGGCGCAGATCGCCTTCAGCGACCGGCCGGAAACCTGGCCGGCCACCGGCTGGCCGGTGAAGGATGCCCGGGGCAACCCCATCATCCGCTCGGATCAGGACAGCTACTGCGTTTACAGCGATTCCAACAACACCAGCAAAACCGGCATTCTGGGGTTGGAGGTGCATCAAACCGGGTATGCCTACGGTGTGAAATTCGCCGCTGACATGATCTTCTTCAAATTCGACATTATCAACAAGGGCAAGCGCCGTCTCGACAGTCTCTATTTTGCGATGTACATGGACATCGATGCCGGCAACGTCTCCGGCGGCGATCCCGAATGGGCGGACGAGAAGATCGGCTTCGATCGCGAACTGCAGCTTCTGTACGATTACGATGCCGACAACTACACCAGCGAATGGCCGGGCAACATTCCCGGCGAGATGGGCGTGGCGTTTTTGCGCACGCCCGCGGTCAACGGCCGGCAGTTGGGCATCACCGACATGCACTGGTTCCTCTACGACGACCTGAATGTCACCGACATCGACTCGGTGCAATACGGGCTGATGTCGAGTGCCGCCAGTCTCTACCATTCGCCTTTGGGACCGAAATTTCTGCATCCCGGCGCCAATGCCCCGAATCTCCATTTCGATGATCTCAGCACGCAGGATCCCGGCGGCAACGACACTGATGCCATCGCGGCCTCCGGACCCTACACCCTGGCGGTGGGAGACACGCTGACGTTCATCACCGCCATCGTAGCCGGGCCGGATCGCCAGCAACTGTTCGCCAACACCCGCACCGCGCACAACATTGTGGCGCTGAATTTCGAGGTGGCACGGCCGCCGGATCCGCCCAAGCTGAGTGCCGTGCCGGGCAACCGCCGCGTCACGCTCTATTGGGATGACCGCTCCGAACGCAGCCGTGACAAGTTTTCGAATGCCTTCGATTTCGAGGGCTATCGTCTCTACAAGAGCCTGGACAAGGGCATCACCTGGGATCAAATTGATCGCAACGTCTTTCCCCACGCCGGCCCGGATCCCGTGCCGCTGGCACAGTTCGATGTCCTCAACGGTCTCGGCGCCGACACCGGTTTGCAATACAGTTTCGTCGATACCAACGTGGTGAACGGTTTTGAATATTGGTACTCGCTCACCGCATACGATCGTGGCAGCGAGGCCGTCGAGAGCCTGGAGTCCAGCCGCGGCGCCACTTTGGATGAGCCCAACATCGTGGCGGTGGTGCCGCGCCAGGATGCCATCGGTCGTATGCCGCCGCGGGTGACCGACCTGCGGCAGATCGGCAGCGGCAGCTCGAATTACCAGTTCCTCATCAGCGCCACGGATCAAGCTGGCGCAGCCGGCCAGACTTTTGTCGTGGAGTTCCTGCCCGCAATCGCGCGGGTGACCGGCAATCTCTCCGCCAGAGTCGAGGCGACCATCGCCGACCTGGAGGCGACCGTGCCGCGGAGCTATGCGCTGCGTTTCCTTTCCGCGACCGCTTTCCATCTCCTGGATGTCGCCTCCGGTGACACACTGTTGCGCAACCAGAGTTACGTTTCGGGCACCGCCTTCACCTTCGAGGGTCTGCAGATCACCATCACCAATCCCGCCCCCACCGAGCCGCTCGACTTTTTTCCCGAGGCCGGCGATGAAGTGGTGATCGCGCCCGGGGTGCAAGTCAGCAGCGGAGGCGCGGTGGTGCTGCCGGTGCGGCCCCTGGCGCTGGGCAAACCCTATGCGACCAGCAACGGCCTGATCTTCACAATCGTGCCGCCGGCGACCGCTCCTCAGCCGCTCACTTACAAGGATCGCTTTCAGTTCTCCACCACACCGCCGCGTGTCGATGCCAGCGCGGTGAAAAGCGAGTTGGGACGGGTGCGCGTCGTGCCCAATCCCTACTTGGTGGCCTCCAGTTTCGAAGAGGAATTCGGGCAACTGCGGCGCGAGCCGCTGCGTGTGCTGCGCTTCGTCAATTTGCCGCCGGTGTGCACGATTCATGTGTTCACGCTCGACGGCGATTTGATCAAGACCATCGAGCATAATGACGGCACCGGCGTCGCCACCTGGGATATGCGTTCGGCCTCCGGCCGCGAGATCGCCACCGGTGTCTATCTTTATCTCGTGAAAACCGACAACGCGGAGAAACTCGACCGCTTCGCGGTGGTGAAGTGAGGTCTTACCCTTACTCTTACTCTTACTCTTAAAAAAAGTAAGAGTAAGAGTAGGAGTGGGAGTAGGAAAAGCTGAACTGGAACCACGCAATTAAGCATGGGGGTCAGGCATGGAATACCTCTTTGATCACGAGAAGCTCAAGGCATACCAGGAGGCGATTCAATTTGTGGCATGGCTGGCACCGCGTCTCGAGCATTTGAAAAAATGCCGGGTCATGCACGATCAACTCGAACGCGCCAGCACTTCGATTGTCCTCAACCTGGCAGAGGGCAATGCCAGGTTTTCGATGAAGGAACGCGCGCGCTATTTGGAAATCGCCAGTGGCTCGACAATGGAATGCGCCGCGGCACTCGATGTCCTTTGCGCACAAGGGTACTTGACACAGCCAGACACCACTGCAGGCAAACGCATATTGAAACGCGTCGCCGGCCTTATTATTGGCCTGCGCACCAATGCTCAGAATCGAATCGCCGAGGTGGGCGTGATGTATGGAGGGGAGGAGCTGGAGTAAGAGTAAGAGTAAGAGTAAGAGTAAGAGTAAGAGCAGGAGGAGGAGGAGGAGGACAACGAGCAGGGAGACCGAAACCCCGAGGTTGATATGAAAAAGCATCTACTTTCGCTGCTGGGATGGTGTGTCGCATTTGCGGTGCAGGCGCAGAACGCCAATCTTGGCACGGCAGGCGCGCAATTTCTGCAAATTCCAGTGGGCGCGCGGGCAACGGGCATGGCCGGCGCATATGTCGCGAGCGCAGCCAATGCCGCCGCGCTGTTTTGGAATCCCGCCGGCATTGCCCGCCTTGAACGGCAATCGGTTTACTTCGCGCACACGCCCTGGCGCGCCACCATGCAATTGAATTCCGCGGCCTATGCCCTGCGCCTCGGCGAGCTCGGCAGTCTCGGCGTGGCGGTGACGGTGCTGTCGATGGACCGCATGGAAGTCACCACCGAGTATGCCCAGGACGGCACCGGCGAATTCTTCGAGGCCCAGGATGTGATGATCGGCCTGAGCTATGCCCGCGCGCTCAGCGACCGCTTTAGCACCGGCATCACCGCGAAATATATCCAGCAAAAAATCTGGAACGAGTCGGCCTCCGGCATCGCCTTCGACGTCGGCACGCAGTACCGTCTATGGTTCAAAGAAGCGGTGATCGGCATGAGCCTGACCAACTTTGGCAGCGACCTGCACATGGCCGGCCGGGATCTGTCGTATAAATTCGACACCGACCCGAACGCGCCGCGCAACCGCCTGGCGCCCGCCACGCTCGAAACCGAAGCCTATCCCCTGCCGCTGCACTTTCAAGTCGGCCTGGCGCTCGAACTGCTGCGCTCCCGCATCTTCGCGTGGCGGCTGGCCTCCGATGTCACCCATCCCAATGACAACAGCGAGCGCGTGAACTTCGGCACCGAGCTGGGCGTGTTCGACCGGCTGTTCCTGCGCGGCGGCTATCGCTTCAACTACGATGACGAAGATCTCTGCTTCGGCCTGGGCCTGTCGTGGCCGATGGCCAACAGCCATCTCGCCGTCGATTATGCCTACACCCGCCACGACCTGCTGCCCGACGTGCACCGCTTTGCCGTGGGGCTGGAGTTCTGAGGCTTTGCATGACGGCACTCAATGCGCATTCTGCCCGGCTATGCTTGGGTGCGTAACCCGCGAAACATGCGAGATACACCAAATAGTTCTTCGTGTGTTTCGTGGTAGAATTCCAAATGTGCTCATCACCAATTCCGGGACTCGTGGCCGGTGCCCTGAAAGATTTGGTGTCTGTCCGAGAATGCCGGCATCACGAAAGCGGCGCAGGGATGCTAATCCATGCTAAAATCAGTTTGGCAAACCGGCCGGTGGTTGCTGCTTGCTCAACTCCTGCTGCTGCGCAACCTGTTGGCGCAGGGCAGTGTGCTGCTGGTGGGCGGCGGCTCCGAGAACTACAACGACTGGTCGGATGCACCCTATCGCTGGCTGGTGCAACACGCGCCCAATCGCGAAATTTTGATTCTGCATTATGACAGCCCATCCTCCTTCCTGCCGAACTACTTCAAATCTTTGGGTGCCGCCAATGCGGCCAATTTGGTGATCAACAGCCGCAGCAGCGCAAATGACTCGGCCAACTATCGCGCCATTTTGCGGGCCGGTGGATTGTTTCTGCGCGGCGGGGACCAATGGCAGTATGTCTCGTTGTGGCAGGGCACGCTCGCCAGCCAGGCGATTCAGCAGGTGTTTCAAGCCGGCGGCGCGATCGGCGGTACCAGCGCCGGCGCGATGGTATTGAGCGAAATCGTCTTCGACGCGCGCACGACTTCGGTCGATCCGCGCCAGGCGCTGCGCAATCCCCTGCGCGCCGGCATCACCTTCACGGCCGGCTTTCTCGCATTGGTGCCGCATGCGCTGATCGACACCCACTTCTACGAACGCGGCCGTCTCGGCCGGCTGGCGGCGATGCTGGCCGTCTATCAGGCACAACACGGCCGCTGGCTCACCGGCATCGGTGTCGATGACCGCACCGCGCTCGCGATTGCGCCGGATGGCAGCGCCGAAGTTTTTGGATCCGGGGCCGTGACGCTGCTGCGCGCCGGTGAGCGCACCACAGCCACCGTGCAAGTGAATCAGCCACTGGCGCTCTCCGAGCTGGAATTGCAGCAATTCACCGCGGGCTTTCGCTTCGAACTGGCATCCGGAGACCTTCGCAACCGGCCGGAAGCCGCGATGAATTTTTCCGCGGTTCCTTTTCAAGCGAGCGGCACCGGCATTTGGCTGGAAGGCAGTGATCAGCCAGGCGACTGGTTCGCCGCCGGCGGCAGCTTTGCGGGTTTTCTTGCCGGTTTCACGGCCGGCCGGGACACACTCGGCATCATTGCCTCACCGGCGGCGGGCGCGAGTGCCCAGGCGCTTGCGCAACAGCTCGCACAGCGTGGGTTTTCCTCCCACCTGCTGTCGCTGGATTCCAGCACCCGCAATGACCAGCCTACTGCCACGCGGGTGCAACGGAGTGCCGGTCTCATCTTCGCCGGCAATTTTCCGGACAGTGTTGCGCCTCATCTCGCGCCGGCCACCGCCACCGGACAGGCGTTCGCCGCAGCGAGGCAGGCGGGACATGCGATGTTGTTTCTCGGCAATGATGCCAAACTCGCGGGCAGCACCGGCATCGGGCAAACGGAAGTTTCGACCACGGCGGCTTATCGCGGCCGCCTCACGCTTTTCACGGGATTGAGTTTGCTCGGCAGCATGATCGTCATGCCGCGCGCCTGGCAGGCGGAGGATTATCATGAAAACCGGCTGAGCGGCTTGCTGTGGGGCATGGCGCAAACGCAGGCAGCCTTGGGCGTGTTGCTGGATGCCGGCAGCCATCTGAGTTGCAGCAACGGCGTGGCACGTTTTGCCGGCTCCACCCCCACGCTGGTGATCGACAGCCGGCCGGCGCAATGGCGGGACTTTTCACCGTACCGCGCGTCGAACAGCGCGGGGCCGCGGCAATCAGCGGCGATCGATCGCGCCCGTCTGCACATTTTGCCCAACGGCAGCCGATTCGATTTCAACAACGGTGCTGTCGTGCAGGTCGAGAGCAGGCACGCCGTTGCAAACCCACCGCGGCTTTTTCAGCTCGAACAGAACCATCCCAACCCTTTCAATCCCCGCACGAGCATTCGCTATCACCTGAGCGAGCCGGCGACCGTTACTCTGCGGGTTTTCGATCTCGCGGGCCGGGAGGTCGCAACCCTGGTGCAGGCGCCGCAGGCAGCCGGATGGCATGCCGTAACCTTCGAGGGTTCGGCACTTGCGGGCGGCCTCTACCTGTATCGTCTGGAAGTCCGCGGCCGGATGGCTTCACGAAAAATGTTGCTCATCCGCTGAGTGGATCGGCGAGCGCCAGGCATTCGGCGCAGCGCAACGGCCGGCAGTAGAGCTTCTGCAAATGCAACAAGCCCTGCTGTGTTCTGGCGGAGGCTGCGAGCGCGCGCCTCAGCGCAGGCATCGCGCTGAGTTGCTGTTGCATGGCGAGCGTGAGGCGGTTTTCCTGCAGCCGGGGCAGTTGGCTGTAAATCTCCAGGACTTGATTTTGACGGGTGGCGTTGCCGGCTTCGCGATAGTAGAGCCAGAGCGCCGGCAGCAGGAGATTGACAAGGATGTCGCGGCTACGGTCGCGGCCGATCAAATCGCCTGTGTGGGCCGCAGGCGTGGTGTCACGATCGCGAAAACTGTAGTGCTGTTGCCAGAAGCCGCGCGCCGGACAAACCAGAAAGCGCACGAGTTCCTTTGCCTTGGCGGCAGGCCGGCTGCCGGAGGCCTCCAGCAGGCCGGCGAGATGCTCCACGATGCCGTGACGATAAAACTTCAGGAGCATCGCGCACAAACCGGCGAGGCGGCGGGTGGGAAAATTCTGCGGCCGCAGTTGAAAGTAACGCCAGCCCGCGGCAGGCAGCGGCCGAATTTGCAGGCTGTGGCGCAACTGCTCCCAAATTTCGCGGCGCGTTTCGCGATAAGTGGTGACGGCGGCATCTTCCGCCTCCTCCTGTGCCGCCGGCCGGGCCAGCAGACCGGCGGCGCCGAAGATCAGGGCCTCCACCAAAACCGCCGGCGGATGGGCGCGACTGGCGCGCAGTTCCGCGAAGATCAGATCGATCGGCAGCAAATCCGCCAGACGGCGGAACGGCTCCTGATTTTTATCATAGCCCAGCGCTTCTGCCAGGCCGCGATAAATCGCCTGATCCCACGAACGCTCTCTGAGCTGTTCGGCAAAAGCCAGGGCCCTGGCCTCAAAACGCAGACTGCCGGCGTGGCGCACGGTGGCGAGAATTTTTTCGGGGGTGGTGCGGCGGAGCGGGCAATCCAACAAAGTTGCCGGGGGCGGCGCGGGGGCGGAGAACACGGCGGCCGGCAACAGAAGCTGTGGCACGGGCAGGCCGTTTTCCCGCATGATGATCGGCGCCGCGGCGTTCTCCTCCGCGAGCGCGACATGCAGGATGACGTTGTTGTAGGCGGAATCCTGATGGTGGCCGTGGTTGGTCCAATCGCGGGCATCGAGATGGAGCTCGACATCGCCCTGCAGCAGGCGGCCGGCAAGGCGCAGGGTGGCCTGTAAAAAATCCGGGCCGGCATCGCGATTGTACCGGCCCGGGGTCACCACTTCGATCCCCTCGCCTGCGGTCGTCTTCAGCCATTCTGCTGGAATACGCTGGCGCTGCCACAGCGCATGCAGCGCGGCTTCAGAGAATGCTGCCGGGGCAGCCATGGCACCCCTCCCGGAACGGGCGTTTGACGGCGTGATCACAGGGCGCGTGCCCGGCCTCACCAGGCGTAGCGCCAGCCGCGAATTTTCTGCGGCGGTTTGATCACGTGCATGCGTTTGAGTTTGGCAACCTGTTCGATGCGGCGTTCCGCCAGCCGGTCGGAGGCGACGTTGGTGGGCACGTGTTCGCGCCTGGCAATGGCGAAAATCTGACGCAGGATGTGGTAAATGCCCTCCGCGTCTTTGAGCGCCTTCTCGCGGTTATAGCCCTCGATCTCATTGGCGACATTGATCAGGCCGCCGGCGTTGATGACATAATCGGGGGCGTAGAGAATGTTCTTCTCCATCAAGATCTTGCCGTGGCGCTTTTCGTCTTCGAGCTGATTGTTGGCGCCGCCGGCAATTAGGCGGAATTTGAAGCGCGGGATGGTCTGATCGTTGATGATCGCGCCGAGGGCACAGGGCGCAAAGATTTCGGCGTCCGTGTCATAGATTTTATCCGCCTCCACGGCGGTGGCGCCGAAGTCGTTGACGGCACGCTGGACGCGCTCCGGCTTGATGTCCGAGATGAAAACTTTGGCGCCCTCCTTGGTGAGAAAATCCGCGAGGAAATAACCGACATGACCGGCGCCCTGAATCGCGACCTTGCGGCCGCACAGCGAGGGCGTGCCGAACACTTCCTCAGCGGCCGCCTTCATGCCGTGGTACACGCCGCGCGCGGTTACCGGCGAGGGATCCCCGCTGCCGCCCAATGCTTCGGAAATCCCCGTCACCCATTGCGTTTCCATCCGCACCCATTCCATGTCATGCACATCGGTGCCGACGTCCTCGGCGGTAATGTAGCGGCCGGCCAGCCCCTCGACGAAACGGCCAAAAGCGCGAAACAGCATCTCATGTTTGTCGGTGGAGGGGTCGCCGATGATCACCGCCTTGCCACCACCCAGGTTCAAACCTGCCGCCGCGGCCTTGTAAGTCATGCCGCGTGCCAGACGCAACACATCCTGCAATGCCTCTTCCTCGGTTTGGTAGGGCCACATGCGTGTACCGCCCAGTGAAGGTCCAAGTGTGGTGTCATGAATGGCAATGATGGCCCGCAAACCCGTGTCACGATCGTGACAAAAGACAACCTCTTCATGGTTGTAGCTGCTCATACTTTCAAATAATCGCATATTCATCCACCCTTCAAGAATGTGACCTTCCTGCTGCCATTTGCCAAAGTGTAAAAAATCTTTGCCCAAAGGTCAAGCAGGGTTTGTCTGCAGCCTCAGGCTGCAGTGGTGCTGGTTCAGGCCTGCAATCTGAATTGCGGAGTGCACCGCTTCCGCCTGGCACCCCGGCTCGGCCTGCGAATAAATTCCCAGACTTAAAGCTGAAAGCGCCTGCCGGCGGCTGCCCGTCAATCGCGTGACAAGCCAGCCCTTGCCGGCTCGCGCTTCGCACCTGCGATTTCCCTCACAGGCGGCAAGGACAACCCGACCCCTGCAAAATTCAGGGATGCACACATACGCGAAAATTTTTTTGAACCGCCAAGCGCGCCAGGCACACCAAGAGAATGGCAGGGCTGGCTTCACGCGTTGGGGTCGGCCTGCCAACCGCATTCTGTTTGAAAACTGCGCGCGGTTTACGAGTGGAGGGCGAAGTATCGCCACCGACTCCGTGTGACAGCCGGCAGATTGCTGCCGGCTGCCGCATGGACAGGCTCGTCGAAGGTTGTATCAACAACTGCTGCCCACACACGAGGCCCAACGACCGACCTGCTTGCAATGATGCGACTGCCGCCCGGGGTTCTCATTTAACTGGAACGTCAAACCAATGAAAGAAGGCATACGGCGAATGAGGAATCATCGCCACGCATGATTGCACGGAAAAGCATGAAGAACACAAAGAAATCCTCCGCATGCTTTCGGCTTCGCGGTTGACAGATTTGGTTGCGGCCTGACTGCCGCGCTACGCGATCACAGCGCAAACCTGCTGCCTAAAGGCACGCCTGTGCCACCCACCTGACACCACAGCAGGGCTACCGGCGGGGTGCACCGGCAGCTATATTGCCCTTGTTGCACCAGAGACCGCGCTGTGCTATTTTACCGCCAGCGGGAGGGTTTCCGTCGACCCCTGCCGTCTGGTACCTGAATCTTGCATCTTCTTTTTGCCAGCTTTGGCCTGAAAAAAAATTCCCAGACTCAAAGCTGAAACCGCCTGCCGGCGGCTGCCCGCCAGTTGATTGACAAGCCAGCCTTTAGCCGGCTCGCGCTTTGCACCTGGGATTTCCATCGCAGGCGGCAAGGGCAACACGACCTATGCAAAGTTCAGGTGGGAACAATTCATTTCATGAGCTCTGCAACGGCCTGGCCTTTGCTTGTGACTTCACGCAGGGCGATAGCCAACCACGGCCGGGCCATGGCCGCGCCTTTCTGCGGCATAGCACCAAACGCGATCTGTTCAAATTGAATTCCGTAAACTCTCACGGCCGCGGGAGCCGACACGCATGAACTCTTTGCCGGAATTCGTCGCGGTGCTCGACAACATTCGCAGCCTGCACAACGTCGGCGCCATTTTTCGCACCGCCGACGGCGCCGGTGTGCAGAAACTCTATCTCTGCGGCATGACCGCCACGCCGCCGCGTGCCGAAATTCGCAAAGCGGCATTGGGGGCGGAGGAATACGTGGCGTGGGAATACTTCCCCACCACTGCGGCGGCGCTGGCTGCGTTGAAAAGCGAGGGCTACTTGCTGTTGGCGCTGGAAAACACGCCCGCCAGCACTGACTATCGCGCCGCCCGCCTGCGTGCCCCGCTGGCATTGATCGTCGGTCATGAATTCGACGGCATCCGCCCCGAAATTCTGGCACAGTGCGACGGTGTCATCTCGCTGCCGATGCGCGGCCGAAAAAATTCGCTCAACGTGGCCGTGGCCTTCGGCATCGCGGCCTATGAAATCGCCAACCGGCTGTGGCCTGAAGTGAAGTGACGGCGCAGCAGCTTGCCGGCTCTTGCAACGTCCCCGAGTGCAAAGAAAAACCTGTATGCGGAGGCATGGTCGCGACTCTCCCTTCGAGGCGGCTTGCGCTGGAAGAATGGCTTGACATTCAGACCAAAAAACTTATTTTGCAAAAGCCTGTAGCGCGGGGCTTGCTGCCGCAACAGACCGGCAGGCTGGATCGCGCGATAAGCCTGGGGTATATATTTCACCTCGAGGAAACTGTCACTGCCGCAGGGATTTAGGAGAGAGCAAAGATTTTCGCGGAATAACGCTGCTGCGGGAAAAAATCGGCGTCAAACCGCCGTGCTCTGCCTTCCCCCTAATTTTGGTTGTGACACGAATGACATGTTACAGTATTGCTCTTGAAAAACCATCACGACCGCGGAGATTTGACAGCGCCGGCACCCTGCCAGCTTTGGCTAGCAGACAAAAGGTCTGTGCTGCGCATGCGCCAGGCATGGATTCCCCCGGTAATGCAAGGAAGGACAAGTTATGGACAAGTTGACGATCGATGACATTGATCTGAGAGAAAAGCGGGTTTTGGTGCGGGTGGATTTCAATGTGCCCCTGGAAAAAGGCGTGGTTACCGACGACACCCGCATTCGCGCCTCCCTCCCCACCATTCAGAAGTTGTTGCAGGCCAACGCCAAAGTGCTTTTGATGTCGCATCTCGGCCGGCCCAAGGGCGGGCCGGACCCGAAATACTCCCTCATGCCCGCGGCCAACCGCCTCACCCAGCTTCTCGGCAGAAATGTGGAAATGGCGCCGGATTGTGTCGGCCCGGAGGTGGAGCGAATGGTGGCGGCGATGAAGCCGGGCGACCTCCTGATGCTCGAAAACGTGCGCTTCCACCCCGAAGAGGAAAAAAACGATCCCGCCTTTGCCAAACAACTCGCGGCGCTCGCGGAGGTCTATGTCAATGATGCCTTCGGCTCCGCCCACCGCGCACATGCCTCCACCGAAGGCGTGGCCAAGATCCTCAAGAACGCGGCCGTCGCCGGATACCTGATGAAAGCCGAAATCAGCGCGTTGGGCAAAATGCTGGGCGATCCCCCCAGGCCCTATGTCGCGATTTTGGGTGGCGCCAAAGTTTCGGACAAAATCGACGTCATTCACACCCTCATCACCAAAGTCTCGCATCTGCTCATTGGCGGGGGCATGGCCTATACCTTTCTCAAAGCGCAGGGCCACGAAATCGGCAATTCCTTGCTGGAGGAAGACAAGCTGGCGGTGGCCAAAAACGTGCTGCGGGTGGCGGAATATTACAATCCACGCAAGCCGCTGCGCCTGGAACTGCCCGACGACCACATCATCGCCAGCAGTCTGGAAGGCGACGATGCGACGCCGCTGGCCACTGTCGATATCCCCGCCGGCAAACTGGCAGGTGACATCGGGCCCAAAACGCTGGAGCGCTACCGCACGTTGATTTTGCAGGCAAAGACCATTCTCTGGAACGGCCCGATGGGCGTGTTCGAAAAAGCCGCGTTCGCGGCCGGCACCATGGGCATTGCCCGGGCGGTGGCGGAGGCCACCAGCAAAGGTGCGTTCAGCGTGGTCGGCGGTGGCGACTCGGTGGCGGCGCTGGCGCAATCCGGTTTGACCGACAAAATTTCCCACGTTTCCACCGGGGGCGGCGCCTCCCTGGAATTTCTCGGCGGCAAGGACCTGCCCGGCGTGGTGGCATTGACCAAGGCACCGGCCAAGTGATTGCCGCACGCGGCAGGCAATGTGGTTTGCAAGCACCGCGGTAACAACTGCACAGCTCTCTCCCCAACCGGGTTCTTCAGGATTGCCGGAGATTCTCGCAGCGCGTTCCATACGAGCAAAAAATAGAAATCACCTGACCGCCTCCTTCCCGCCGGCCGCACCCTCGCCCCGGAAGAGTCGATCAGTTTCAGTCACCGGCCCGGCAGGCGCAACTCGTGCGTTTGCTGGTATATTTTCCGCTGCAAACCGTCGGGCTGAATGCGCTGCAATCAGCGGAACCGTGAAAAACAGAGTACTCACTGCAACAAAGTATCATGGCACCACATTCCGACATTTTGATGTGGGGGCTCTTTGGCGTGGCAATCACCGTCATGCTGCTCATCGATCTCGGCATCGTCAATCGCAAATCCCATGCGCCTTCGATGAAGGAGGCGACGATCTGGTCGGTGATCTGGATTGCGTCGGCGCTGTTGTTCAATCTCGGCATCTTTTTGCTGCACGGGCCCGGGCCGGCAGCGGAGTTTCTCGCCGGCTATCTGGTGGAGAAATCGCTCAGCACCGACAACATTTTCGTGTTCATCATGATCTTTGCCTATTTCAACGTCAGGCCGGAACACCAGCCGCGGATTTTGAAATGGGGCATTTTGGGGGCGATCGTGATGCGCGGGCTGTTCATTGCCACCGGCACGGCCTTGCTGCACCAGTTTCACTGGATGATGTACGTCTTCGGCGGCCTGCTGCTCTACACCGTCGTCAAAATGATCTTTCTCGACGGGGAAACCTTCGACCCCGGCAACAGCCGGCTCATCCGGCTGTTGCGGCGCTTCCTGCCGGTCACAGCCAGCTACACCGGCGACCGCTTTTTTGTGCGGGAAAAGGGCGTGCTGCACGCCACCCCCATGCTGCTGGTTGTGCTGGTGATCGAAAGCTCGGACGTGATCTTTGCGCTGGATTCGATTCCGGCGATTTTCGCGATCACCACCGACCCCTTCCTGGTGTTCTCCTCCAACATTTTCGCGATCATGGGCCTGCGTGCGCTGTACTTCGTGCTCGCCGGCATGGCCCGGCATTTTGAATATCTCAAACCCGGCATCATTTTCATCCTGCTGTTCGTCGCCGTGAAAATGCTGCTCGCCGACGTGGTGAAGGTGCCGGAGTGGGTTTCGCTCAGTGTCATCGGCCTGACGCTCGCCCTTGCGATCGCGGCTTCCCTGTGGCGCCGCCGCCCCACCGTCACCAGCCAGGCCAGCGCGGAGATCACCACCGCACAAAACACCGCCCTCCTCAACGGCAGGTGCCAACTGCCGGGGTCCGCGCCACCAGCCGGACTCGAACAGCAACTGCCGGATGAGGCGCTCATCAACCCGGCCTCCACTCCGCCCACGCTTTGATGCCACCGTTGCCTCTTCCCTGGAAATTTTTTGGATCATCCGAATTTTGCGTACATTTTGCGGCAACAAGATGAAAAGAATCGCAAAATCAGTTCCGTGCCTTCTCTGCTGAGAGCCACTTGCCCTAACGTGATAGCGAACGGCCCAACCCCGCCCGGGGTGAAATGTTTAGAGTAATTGTCAACACCTCCGCCTTCAAACTCCCTTAAGAGTGACATGTAACGGCGTTTGCCTTCAATGCAAGAGGAGATCAATGAGGAGGCACGATACACATGTCACCCCGCTGGGGTTTCATTTCGGCGAACGGCACTTGGCGATAAACCTCTCACTCCTATCGGAGTTCATCAGATGCAAAGAACAGCCATGTGGCCATGTACGCTTGCGTCGGATAATCTAATTTTTTAGCTTGCCGGCGTGCCTTGCTTCTCACCAGATCGTATGCCGACTTTTTAAAAACTGCCGCCCGGCCGGACATTCGGTAGTCATCAAAATGAGGTTTTGAAACCGGGATTTTGTCGTGGAACCCTCGGGCACCGCGCCTGAAGGCCCTGCTGCAAAAGTCGTTTTCATGAGCAACCGCAACCCCATATTGGGGGGACACAGATCAGCGCTGATTGACGCTGATTATTGGCCAAAACCACCGGCTTTGCAACGATTATTCCTGCAGCGGCCGGGCTGTGGCTTCAAACAACCCGGATCTTTCCCGGGCCTTGCTTTTTGGAAACTCCGCCTCAGCCGGAGCAGGAACGCTTCGGACTGACGCTTGCTCTTCGTACCTGCGTGTATCTGCGGGAAACAGGGTCCTGAAAAATTTTCAGATTATCGCCATGAGCCTGCTGCAGGACTTTTTCACTTATATCTGCCAAACTTCACCCGCACCGCTGGCTCTGGAGATCGAGCGGGCGCATGGCATCTACCTCTTCACCCCCGAGGGCCGGCGCTACATCGATTTCATCTCCGGTATCGGCGTGGCCAACATTGGTCACGGCCATCCCAAAGTGCAGGCGGCCATCGCCGCACAAATGCAAAAGCACCTGCATGTGATGGTGTATGGCGAATACGTGCAGGCGGCACAAGTCAATTATGCCAGGCGCCTTGCCGGTCTGGCACCGGTAAGCGAGGGCACGGTTTTCTTCTGCAACAGCGGCGCCGAAGCCATCGAAGGCGCACTCAAAACCGCGCGCAAATTCACCGGCCGCAAAAAATACCTCGCCTTCACCGGCGGCTATCATGGTGATACCTATGGCGCGTTGTCAGCCATGGCAAGCCCGTACTATCGCCGTCCGTTCGAGCCGTTGCTGCGCGATTTCGAATTTCTCCCTTTCAACGATCTCTCCGCCCTCGACCGCATCGATCACGACACGGCCGCGGTGCTGTTCGAGCCGGTGCAGGGCGAGGCCGGGGTGCGCATTCCCGCGCCCGATTTCCTGCCCCGCCTGCGGCAGCGCTGCACCGAAACCGGTGCCCTGCTGATTGCCGATGAGGTGATGACCGGTTTTGGCCGCACCGGCAAACTCTTCGCCTGCGAACATTGGGATGTGCGCCCCGACCTGCTCTGTCTCGCCAAGGCTTTGGGCGGCGGCCTGCCGCTTGGTGCTTTCATCGGCCGCCGCGAAATCATGCACACCCTCTCGCATGATCCGCCGCTGGCACATGTCACCACCTTCGGCGGGCATCCGTTGAGTTGCGCCGCCGGCCTGGCCGCCCTGGAAGTCCTGCTTGCTGAAAACATGGTCGCCAACAGCGCGCAGATTGGCACCCGCTGCCTGCAGGAGCTGCGGACCGGATTGCGGCAGGCCGATTTTATCGCCGACATTCGCGGCTTGGGCAGTTTTTTCGCCATCGAATTTCGCACGGCCGCATATGCCCAACGGTTCGTGGCCGAGTGCCGCGCCCGTGGACTGATCATAGGTTGGACGCTGCATCACTCCTCAATCGTGCGTGCCGCACCGCCGCTCTGCATGACTGCTGATGAGCTTGCCGAGTGCCTGGAAATCCTGCTGCAAGCTGCAGCCTGCTGCGATGAGCAAAAATAGAAATTCAAAAACCTTTCACCCGCGCTCATCACCCCGCATGAACGGTTTTGATGGTGTCCGTCGGAGATCACTGACTTTGTAATGACCATTCTGCAACAGCCTGGCCGTTGCTTCAAATACCCCGGATTTTTCACGGGCCTCGCTTTTAGGGCACCCCGGGGCAGTCAGAGTGGGAATGTTTCCAAGAAAGACCTGGCTCCCGAAGTCCTTGACCTTTCACCGAGTGCTCTTGCAGTGGCCAGGCCATCGCAAGGGCAGTTTCTCAGAGAGTGCCAGCGATCTCGGACAGACACAAAACTGGCGGGGGAATTCGGTTTTTGGCCAGCCGGAAAGAGACGACAGGGGGGATTCAAAATGTGAGTAGAATGTGGATAACTTTCAAGCGGTGTGATTTCCTGAAATCAGCATCGCTTTTGTTGCGAAAAGTTAATTGTGCTGTTCTTTTCGTGAAAACCATCTGATCAACACCAGCAGCATGATGCAAGTCATTTTTTAATTATATTTTAACAGGTTTATTTTCTTAAAATCAATAGGTTGTAGCAATAGATTTGCATTACATCTATTCGTTGTGGTTGCATAAAAACGACACACAACCCAATGTATCCTGAGTCCAAATTTTCTGCTTTTCGTTTTCCGCAAACGACAGGAGCACGCTTTCCGCAAAAAATCTCCTTCCCGGCGAGTGTGGATAACTTGTGTGCAAAACCTCCGGCTGTGGCAGATCGTGGCCAGTGACCGCCACACGAGGGGTAAAGGACTGAGGAAGGCATCCCACGCCCCCGCCTTCATCTCGAAACATCACAACCAAAGTGCGGAATCCTTCAGCACCGTCTGGAGCAACGCCGGCATCCCTGCCTGCAGACAAAATGTCCGGGCTGCGTCCCCACACGCAACTGAGGCATTCCAAAGTGCTTTTTCATGAACAGCCCAGTCGTATTCGGTTTTGTGGCAATGTGCACGGCGGTTGCCTGATTTTTGGGAGGACAACAAGTTGTTGTCCTCTGTTGAACTTTCGCTTGCCCGAAACCTTCCATTTTGGCTATATTGCCCGGCCGCTCAAACGGCAACGGAACATTTAACATTAGATTCTTGTTTACTTAACTGCATCTGAGCGCGGCGATACCCAGGGTCCGCAAGGCTGTCGCGCTTGAACCGGTCCGCTGCCGCAAGAACATGAGTGAAGTTCGACTTGAGCGCGGCGAGTTTTCGAATTTCGCAAAATCCGCTGCCCAAGGCGGACTTCGCCCTTTCAATTTACGAAGGGGAGAAGTCACCGCAGCGTTTTCTGCCGCGGCTTGCAAATCCCCAATTCGCAGTCACGCGGGCGGGTGCCATGACCGGATGCGACAGCGGCACAGCCTGTGTCGCGAACCGGCGCAACGAACAAAAGCTCCCCCACTGGCATGCTGAATCCAGTACGCGCGAAGTTTCCCGCCAGAACGTTTTTGCGACTGCTGTACATTGCCATCAGTTTGTTCGGCATTGGCTATGAATTGATGAAAGTCGAACCGGTGCGCTGGCCGCTCGTTGCCGGTTATGTTGGAATCATCGCAGTCACCGCGTTACTTCTGCGCCAACGGCGTAATGAAGCATGATTCTGAGTCACAGCCTGTAACCAATTTTCTAACCTTTTACCTTATGCGATTCTTTCTCTGCTCTCTGCTGTTTGCCGCTTCTTCACTATTATCCGCCGAAACCGATGCGCAACTCCTGCAGGCCACGTCCCGCCAAACCGTCCTTACGTTCCGGCTCATGGGGTTGAAATTTGACACGCTCACCATCGCGGCCGGCCCAAACAGCGTCATTCCGAAATTCTCCAACAGTCTCTCCCTGGCGGAAGCGGGCGCACCCAACCTGCCGGTGCGGATTTTCGTGCTCGGGGTGCCGGAGGGGGCGACAGTCGAAGCCACGGCGGTGCCCGGTGCGTTCGAAGAAATACGGGAGGTGAACGTTGCGCCGTTTCCGACCGCGCAAGTGCGGGAAGGGGAGACCGGCGCGGCATATTTGCCCAGAGCAGAGATTTACGACCGCGATGCCTGGTATCCGGCGGACTTGGTGACAGTCGATCCGCCGGCGTATTTGCGCCAGCAGCGCATCGTGCGCGTGGCAGTGGCGCCGGTGCAGTACAATCCCGTGCAAAAGACCCTGCGCTGGTATCGGGAGCTTCGGCTGGTGGTGCGGCACGCGGCTCCAACCGCAGCCAGCGAAACGTTCAATGCGGCGGCAAGCGCCTTTGCCTCGCCGGTGGAGGAGTCCTTTTATCAAGGGGTGATTTTCAACTACGAAGCAGCACGGCCCTGGCGTGCGCCCCGGCCCGGCCAGACGCTGAGCAAAATCAGCGCGCCCATGGCCGGCGGACCATTCTACAAGATTGCCATTCGCAATGAGGGCATTTATCGCATCACCGGGCAGGCCCTGGCCGGCGCCGGCATTGATCTCGCCAGCGTGCAGCCGGCGCAGATCCGCATTTACAACAACGGCGGCCGGGAGTTGCCGCGCAGCCTGACGGCGCCGCGCCCGCAGGGGTTGATCGAGAACGCCATCTACGTCGCCGACGGCAATGACGGCCGGTTCGATTTGAGCGACTACATTTTGTTCTATGGCCGCGGGGTGGACGGCTTCACTTTCGATTCCACCAACGGCACGGCGGCGCACTATCTCAACAAATACGGCTACGAGAACTACTATTTCCTCTCGCTCTCGCCCGCCGCCGACGGCAGCACCGGCAAGCGCATGGCCACGCGCACCCCGCTGCCGGTCGCCAGTGCCACCACCATTGCCACCAGCTTTGTGCAATACCTCTTCGTCGAAGAGGAGCAGAATCCGCTTTATGAATCCACGCAATCGTGGTTCGGCTACAATTTCAGCACGCGCGGCAACAACACCAAAACCTACAAGCTGCAGCTTCCCGATCCCGTCACCGATGCCACCGCGCGCATGACCTTCAGCTTTTATGCGCCATATTTCTCCAGCATTCCCCACCGCCTGGCGGTCACCTTCAACCAGCAGCCGATCACCGAGTTCATCATTCCCGGCAACAACAGCCGCCGCCAATCCTACACGCTGGAACGCACCGGTGTGTTGAAGAACGGCGAAAACGAGCTGCTGCTCACCTACACCGGCAGCGGCGAAGCCGCCAACATGTACATCGACTTTTTCGAGCTGAGTTACCCGCGGCAGTTGCGCCTGCCGGGGCCGAGCCTGATCTTTTCGGGTACGCCGAGCGCCGGCCCCGTGGCTTACCGGTTGGAGAACGCCAACCCCAACGGCCTGTGGCTGTTCGACATTTCCGACTTCAGCAACGTCACCCTGCTCAACTCGGAGAACTGGCAGGTGAGCGGCAGCCAGCTCACCTTTGCCGACCTTGCCACCACGCCGGTGCCGCGGCGCTATGTGGCCAGCACGGCCGCCGGCTTCGTCAACCTCGAAGCGCAGGCGATCGTCAAGGATGCCGCTTCCAACTGGCGTTCACCAGAGCACGAGGCCGACATGATCATCATCACCCACGCGGATTTTCTCTCGCAGGCACAGCGGCTGGAAAGCCTGCGTGAAAACTGGCAGCCGGGCAGCGCCACCGCCCGCCTGAGCGTGGAAGTCGTCAACATCCAGGACGTGTTCGATGAATTTTCCTGCGGCCTGTATGACCCGGTGGCAATACGCGATTTCCTGAAATATGCCTATGAAAACTGGCGCAAGGCGCCGGCTTACGTGCTGTTGTTCGGCGACAGCGATTATGACCCCAAAAATCTGCGCAACAAGAGCGACAAAAACTGGATCCCGAGCTATCACACGGACGAGCTGAACATCGATGACAGCCGGGTGACCGATGCCTGGTTCACCTATGTGCGCGGCACGGATGCGGTGATGGATCTCGCCATTGGCCGCATTCCGGCACGCACCCTCGCCGAAGCCGAGGCCTTTGTCAACAAGCTGATCAAGTATGAAACCGACCCGGTGTTTGGCCCCTGGCGCAACACCCTGCTCATGGTGGCGGATGATGAGAACTCGCCCTACGGCCTGGAGGCGTTTCACATCAACGACATGGAGGATCTCATCAATCTGCGCACGCCGGATTATTTCGACATTCGCAAGCTCTACCTGACGGAATATCCCGCGGTGCAAAGTGCCGCGATCTCCGGCATCCGCAAACCCGCCGCCACCGACGCCTTCCTGCAGCTCTTGCGCCGTGGTGCCTTGATCGTCAACTATGCCGGCCATGGCAACCCCACCGTGTGGGCGCATGAGCGCCTGCTGGAGTATGCCTCCGATTTCGACCGCATCCAAAATGGCGATCTGCAGGCGGTCTGGATTGCCGCCACCTGCACCTTCGGCCAGTTCGATTTGATCGACCGCCAAAGCTTCGGCGAACAGTTGCTGCTGGTGCCGGGGCGCGGTGCCATTG
Organism: candidate division KSB1 bacterium; assembly: GCA_034506255.1. Taxonomy (NCBI): domain Bacteria; kingdom Pseudomonadati; order Candidatus Zhuqueibacterales; family Candidatus Zhuqueibacteraceae; genus Candidatus Coneutiohabitans; species Candidatus Coneutiohabitans thermophilus. The sequence continues at coordinate 469,410 of JAPDPX010000006.1, forward strand.
CCGTGCTCGCCACCGCGCGCCAGGTGTATGCCAATGCCAATGCCAACCTCAACCAGGCCTATTACGGCGCGCTGTTTCGCTCCGGCCAGACCTCCGAGGCCCTGGGAACGGCGCTGGTCTATGCCCGCGTGCAAACCCGCCAGACCGTCAATGACGAAAAATTCCATCTCTATGGCGATCCCAGCATGCGGCTGGCGATTCCGCGTTACAGTGCACAGTTGACCACGCCCGACACCATCAAGGCCCTGGCCCGCACCACCGTGCGCGGAACGGTTTTGCGCAATGGCCAGCCCTGGCAGGAGTTCAACGGCACGGTGCGGGTGGAAGCCTTCGACTCCGAACGCTTCGTCACCTACCGCAATGGCCAGAACTTCAGCATCAACTACACCCTGCCCGGCAACTCGCTGTTCCGCGGTGAAGCCCGCATGACCAATGGCAGGTTTGACCTGCAATTCATCGCCCCCAAGGATCTTACCTACGGCGGCACGCGCGGCCGCTTCAGCGTGTATTTCTGGAATGACACCACCGACGGCAACGGCTATCGCAACAACATTGCCATTGGCGGCACGGTCGCGAATTTTACGGACAACCAGGGCCCGGAAATCAAGGTGGGCTTTCAGGGTGTCGCAGATTTTGCTCCCGGTGGTTATGTCGGCCCGGACCCGGTTTTGCAAGTGACCCTGAAAGACAGTATATCTGGCATCAATATCGCCGGCGACATCGGCCACAAAATCACCCTCACCCTGGACGGGAGAAACGACAACAGGATCGACGTGACGGATTTCTTCAATTATAATCCCGGTGATTTCACCGCCGGCACGCTCTCATATCCCCTTGCCGGCCTGGCCGAAGGCCGCCACACCGTGGCAGTGAAGGCGTGGGACAATTCCAACAACTCCAACACCGCCACCACGGAATTCGTCATTGCGCCCGCCGATCGTCTGGTCTTGTGGGCAGTCATGAACTATCCCAATCCCTTCCGCAACGAAACGCAGTTCACTTTCGAAATCAACCAGCCCGCGGCACAGGTAAAAATCAAAATCTACACGCTTGCCGGCCGCCTGATCCGCACGCTGGAGCTGCCCCCCGCGGCAGTGATCGCCGGTTTCAATCGCGTGGAATGGGACGGCCGCGATCAAGACGGCGATGAGGTGGCCAACGGCGTCTATCTGTACAAAGTGATCGCCACCCACACCGGCAATGGCAGCAGCGCGGCCATGAATGCCGAGGAGCGGGGCAAGCTGGTGGTGCAGCGCTGAACCTTTTTAATTTTCACAAAAACCTGCCACATCCACCGACTGCACGGCGGTTGTTTGACAGCAGACAGGAGCGCGCGGGGGGGTGCCACCCCCGTTAAACTGACTGAAGGAGACCATCATGGCCCTCAATCCAATGAAAACCCCGGCATGGCGCAAAAGGCTGCGCACCGCCCTCACGTTCAGCCTGTTGCTGCTGACAGCCGCGCGGGTGCCGGCCGGGGAACAGAGCAAACAAAACGGTCTCACCTGGCTGGAGTTTGAGCAGGCCATGGCCACCGCCAAAAAGGAACGCCGGCTGTTGGTGGTGGATTTCTACACGGACTGGTGCGGTTGGTGCAAGGTGATGGAGCGCGACACCTACGGCAACGCTGAAGTGATCAAATATGCCCGGGCGCGGCTGGTGCTGTCAAAAGTCAATGCCGAATCCAGTGCGCTCACGCGTTACAAGGACCAGAGCCTGACTTACCGGCAACTGGCGCTGGCGTTCGGGGTGCGCGGCTATCCCGCCACCATTTTCATCAGTCCGGAGGGTGAATTTCTCACACTGGTCTCGGGCTTCATTCCGCCGGACCAGTTTCTGCCGATGCTCGAATTTTTGGCGGAGGGCCATTACAAGAACATGAAGTATGAGGACTTTTTGCACAAGCGCAAGGGCTGAGGGCGGGGCGTGTTCGCGTTTCTCAAAAACTGGGCGGCACGCCTGATGCGGGGGGGCCGGAGCGCTGCGGGGATCGTGGTCGAAGTCTACAGCAGGCCGGAGTGTCACCTTTGCGACGAAGCCAAGGCGCAGCTCCGGCGGCTGCAACGCCGGCATGGCTTTGTGCTGCGCGAGGTGGACATCAGCGCTGATGCGCGGTTGCTGGCGGAATACGGCACCCGCATTCCCCTGGTTTGGATCAACGGACGTCTCGCCTGCAAGTATCACGTGGAGGACAGGGATTTCCTGAGAAAGCTCAGGGCGGGCCGGTGAACGTTTTACCCGAAGTCGAAGTCTCTCCCAGCAACAACGGCAGCGGCTTTGCACGTGAAAGGACAAAGGCAGCATGAACCGAACTTTCCGACAACTGGTTGCAACCATGAACATGATCTTCTGGCTGGGTTGGACCGTCATCTACGCGAGCCTCGCTTGGGCAGCGGACCTGCTGCCCGAACGGCAGCACCCCGTGGTCAGCAAAGTGATCGCGCGTCTGTTCAGCTACCATCATTATCGCCAAATGATGATCGATGACTCGACTTCCAGTCATTCCTTCGATTACTATCTGCAGGCCCTCGACCCCAATCGCAGTTTCTTTCTGGCCTCCGATCTCGCCGCCTTCGAGAAATACCGCTATCAACTCGATGACGCGGTTACCAGCGGACAACTGGAGCCGGCCTTCGCGATTTACAACACCTTCGTCCATCGCGTCGATGAACGCATCGCCTACGCCCTCGATCCCGCCCATCAGAAATTCGACTTCAGCAGCGAGGAATCCTACCAGCCCGACCGCAGCCGGGCGCCCTGGGCCGGAAGCGTGGCCGAACTGAATGAAATCTGGCGGCTGCGTCTGAAGAGCGAAGCCCTGAGCCTGAAACTTGCCGGCAAGGATGCCGCCGGCATCACCAGCACGCTCACCAGCCGCTACACCAACTTTCAAAAGCGCATCAAACAAAACACGCCGGAAGACGTGTTTCAAATTTTCATGAATGCCATCTCCGAGGCCTACGATCCCCACACCTCCTACCTGTCGCCCATCGCCTCCGAAAATTTCGGCATTCAGATGAGTCTGTCGTTGCAGGGCATCGGCGCGCAGTTGACCACCGAAGGCGAGCACACCGTGGTGGTGCGCATCATTCCCGGCGGCCCGGCGGATCGCAGCCGCGGGCTCTGGCCCAATGACAAAATCGTGGGCGTGGGCCAGGGTCTGGACGGCAAAATGGTCGATGTGGTCGGCATGCGCCTGGATGACGTGGTGCAGATGATTCGCGGCGAAAAAGGCACGGTCGTGCGCCTGGAGGTCATTCCCGCCGAGGCGCCGCCCGGCAGCCCGCCCAAAAAGCTCACCCTGGTGCGCGACAAGATCGTGCTCACCGACCGGGAAGCCAAAAGCGACACCCTGGAAATCACCCACGAGGGCCGCCCCTATCGCATCGGCGTCATCAGCCTGCCCACCTTCTATTCCGACATGGCGGCGCAGGCGCGCGAGGAAAAGGATTACAAAAGCACCACCCGCGACGTGCGCCAGAAAATCGAGGAATTGAAAAAAGCCAACATCGACGGCTTGATCATCGACCTGCGCTACAACAGCGGCGGCGCCCTGCAGGAAGCGGTCGAGCTCACCGGCCTGTTCATCGACAATGGCCCGGTGGTGCAGGTGCGCAACAGCGACGGCTCGGTGAAGGTGCTGAAGGATCACGACAACGAAGTGGTGTATGACGGCCCGCTCGCCGTGCTGGTCAATCGCCGCAGTGCCTCCGCCTCCGAAATTTTTGCCGCCGCCATTCAGGATTATGACCGCGGTCTGGTGATCGGCACCCAAACCTTCGGCAAGGGCACAGTGCAGCAACTCATCAGCCTGGATCGCTTCATTCCCTCGGCGCAGGCCAAACTCGGCCAGGTCAAACTCACCACCGCCAAATTCTATCGCATCGCCGGCGGCACCACCCAGCACAAGGGCGTGACCCCGGATATCCTCTTCCCGGGCGAACCGGGTGACAATGAAACCGGCGAAAGTGCGGAACGCAATGCGCTGCCCTGGGATCAAATTCAGCCCACCGCTTTCAGCCGCTGGAACCTGGTGGCGCAATTCCTGCCGCAATTACGCAGCCGTGCACAGCAACGCATGGCCCAAAATCCCGAATTCCGGCTCATGGAAGAGCAACTCGAACGCTACCGCCAGGAACACGCCAAAACCACCATCTCCCTGCAGGAAAGCCGGCGCCTGCGCGAGCGGGACGAGCGCGAAGAAGAAGAGCTGGCGCTGATCAACCGGCGGCGCGCCATTCACCACCTGCCGCCGTTGAAGAAAGGCGAAAAAATTCCAACCATGGAAAATTTGCCGGACCCCCAGCTCGAAGAATGCGCCCACATCGTGATGGACCTGGTTTTGCTCTCGCAACCACATTATCAAGGCAAGGTTGTCAAAGAATAAATCTCTCCCGCGGCAAGCGTTTGCTGTTGGCAAACGCTTGTTTGAAGCGCAAGTTCGCCAAGCCGCAAGAGACAACCCTGCCGGCTGCCTTGCCACTGGGCGTCCCGGCGATTTTGTGTTTGGTTTTTGCCTTTTGTCGCTGCTCTTGCAGAAGCGGGCGTTCAGTATCGTAAGGATTTCCTGAAGCACATGCCTGCCAAGCCGCAACGCAAAACCTTGCCGCCTGACACGGCGCGTGCAGACGGACACGGCCAGGGATTATCGTACAAACCGGCTTGCGACAAAGCTTCACCAAAATCCGTGCATGACAACCGGACAGAAACATATGGAAATCGTCTCCGCCGCCCTCCATCGCTACCTCGACGCCCTCCTCCCCGCACGCCCTCCCCAATTGCAGGAGATGGAAGCCCTCGCGCGCGAGCGCAATTTCCCCATCGTCGGCCCGCAAGCCGGCAGGGTTCTGTATCAATATGCCAAACTCATCGGCGCGCGCCGGGTGTTTGAAATGGGATCCGGCTTTGGCTATTCCGCCTTTTGGCTGGCACTTGCCCTGCCGGAAGACGGCAAACTCATCTGCACCGATGCCTCGCAAAACAACCTCGATCTCGCTGAAGACTATCTCGCCGCCGGCGGCCTGCGGCACAAAGTGGAATTGCTGAAAGGTGACGCACTCAAAATCCTGCAGCAACACCCCGGACCGTTCGATCTCATTTTCAACGACGTCGACAAGGAAGACTATCCCCGCGTGCTCGAACTGGCACTCGCCCGTTTGCGGCCCGGCGGTCTGCTCATCAGCGACAACGCCCTGTTCCACGGCCGCGTAACACAGGAAAATCCCAATCGCAGCACCGCAGGCATCCTGGCCTACAATCAAGCCGCCTTTCACTCCCCCCAACTGTGGACCACCATCCTGCCCGTGCGCGACGGCCTGGCGGTCAGCCTCAAACTCTCTGACTGAACCGCCGCGGCGGTGTCCTCCCTGTGCCACGAACAGCCTCCCCGCCCGCGAAGTTTTTTTGAAGCGCCAAGCCACCAAGTATGCAAAGCAAAACCCTGCCTGCTTCCTGGCGGCTTTGCGGTGAATAAATTCGTTGCGGCAGGCGGACAGGAAGTCTGCGCTGTGTTATCATTGTGGGGGGGGTGCAAACGGAAAGGGCAATTGCCCCAAGGAATCCCGCCCGTGAAATTTTTCGAAACCCGGATTTTCTCCGGCGAAAGCAAATACCAAAAAGCAGCGGGAATCCGCGTTCATCCTTGTTCAAAAATGACCACAAAAATACTTTTGTTGCAGACCCCTCAGTGCCGGTGCCTGAAGGCACTACTACGAAAGCTCATTTTCATCGTGATGGGTGTGCAAAGGCACATGGCAAATTACCACGAAATGGCTTTTTCCGTGGAGCTCTGCTTTCGTGCGCGGAATGTTTCGATTTGATGCTGTGACTGCCTCGTGTTTTCCATCGCGAAAATACCCTCCCACGAAATGGCTTCTTCCGCGGGACTTCGCTTGCGTGGGCGGATTTTGGGGGGTTGACCTTGACCTCGAGGGTGGAATCTCTGCCATGCGCGGAACTGCCGGTTATCCTTCCTTTCATCCCGGGACAGCGCCAGGAGACAGCTCCGGCAGAGTGAGCTGTTTTTGGCTGCGCCGCACACGTTGCCGGGGCTTACGATCTTGCTAAAATTTCATTTGCCTTTCAGACTCCCTGCTGCTATTCTCCGGCAACTTTCTCCCCAAGCCTGGGCGGGCAAATCGGCGCACTCCTCCAAAAATGGGAGCCCACCGTGAAAAAATCCATTCGTCTGCTGAAGATCTGGCAGCTCTGCCGGCACAAACGCATGATGACCGCGCCCCGTCTGGCGCGCATGTGCAATGTGGATGAACGCACCATCTATCGCGATATCCAGGCGCTCACCGAAATGGGCATCGCCATTGCCTGCGAGGGCGGCTATCGCGTCATCAACGAAGACGTGCTGCCGCAGCTCAATCTCACCCGCCCCGAACAATTGGTGGTCACTTTGGCGCTCAAAAACCTGCCGCTGAACCTGGACAAAGAACTGGAAAAAATCGCCAGCGACGTGCTCAACAAACTGCTCGACCAGCCGGTGGAGAGTCACGGCATCACCCTGGAAACCGCGAAAATCGGCCCGCTCAAGCCCGGGGTGTTCGCCCGTTTGCAGCGGGCCATTGATGAGCACCGGCTGGTCACCTTCATCAAATACCGCAAACTCATCGACGAAGAAGAGCACAACCTGCGGCTGGAACCCTACCACCTGCGCTTCATGGATCGCGCCTGGTATCTCGTCGCCTGGAGCTTCAAGCGCGACGCCTTCCGAACCTACCGCCTCGACCGCATCGACAAACTGCGGCTGGAAAAGGAAACCTTCACCCCCCGGCCATTCGATGCCGACCAATACTTCCGCGGTGCCTTCGGTGCGGTGGTCGATGCACCCGCGCGTCTGCGCGTGCGCTTCACCGGCCTCGCCAAAGAAATCGTGAAAAAAGACGGCCGCTTCCCGCCCGCGGAACTGCACGAGGAAAATGACGCCCTCATTCTGGACAAAACCATCCAGGGCGAAATCCTCTGGTTGCGCTGGCTGCTCGGCTTTGGCGGCGAAGCCGAAATTCTGGAGCCGGTGGCCATGCGCGAAAAGGCGGTGGCAATGCTGCGGGCAGGCCTGGCGCGCTATGGCTCATAGTCAATATCCGCCCGCAGACGTTCCAACCGGCCGGAGACCGGGTCTCCCGCAACCGGAGATCGTGAAGACTTCAATGGGTTTGGGGCAACGGCCAGGCCGTGGTGGGATCGTTGTTGAAAGTCAACTTTTTCGAACAGAATAGTTGTGTCTTGCAACTCAGCCTGGGAGGTGCGTCGGTGGCGAAGATCGTCGCGCAGCATTCCCACCGGCAACCGAAGCAGGCTGGCAGCCTGTAACCGGCATTTCATGCTACACCCAATACTCCAACCCAAAATCGACTGACCGCAGTTGTCAGGGGGGAGTGGCTATATTGTGACAAGCTTGCCGGGCGGGTATGGCAGCGATTTTTGCCTTATCTTGCCCCGACAAATGACACTGGCACCGCTCGTCTGGCGCCGGTCACGATTCGTGAAAAAACAGCTTGGGACATTCTCAAAAAAACTCTCCACCAAAAAAAGGATTCAGCCATGATGGTCGCCCCCGTGATTCCCTACTTGCGCTGGGAACTGCTGCCCGCCGCGCCCGGACCCTTTCAGGCGCATCAGCTTCGTGGCGCCATTGCCAATCTCTACCGCGAATGGTCGATCATGCACCAGCACCATGGCCGCCAGTATCTTTACCGGCACCCGCTGGTGCAATACAAAGTCATCGACGGTCTGCCCATGGTCGTCGGCCTGGGCGTGGGCGCGGAACTGCTGGCTGCTTTGGACCCGCCCCGCCGACTGTTGCTGGGCACGCGGATGGTGGAATTCAGCGAGGTCCGTCTGGTTTCCGACATCTATGAGCCGGATTTCAGCACGCTGCACCGTTTTTACTTTGCCACGCCCTGGCTGGCACTGAATGAGGACAATTACGACCGCTATCGCGAGCATGAGCTGCATGAGCGCCACCAGGCCATTCGCGAGCTGCTCGAGCGCATTCTCATCGGCAACATTCTGAGCTTTGCCAAGGGCCTGGGGCTGAGCATCCTGTCCCGGCTGCAGGCCAGCATTGCGCAATGGTATGCCGAGCCGGTGCGCGCCAAACAACGGCAGAGCGGCCTGCTGGCCGGCTTTGCCGCCAGCGGCGAAGTCACCTTTTCCGCCCCGGCGTTTTGGGGCTTCGGCAAACAATCGAGCCGGGGCAATGGGGTGATGATGACCGCGAAAGCGGAGTGAAGAGGGCAAAATCGGACTTGCGCCGTGAGATTTTGAAAAAAAGTTCGTCGTTTCGCCTTTAGGCGCCGGGCATTTATCAAGGAGAAAAAGCGATGATTCTCAAATTTCCACAAACCCACAACCCGTGGGTTGATGCCGGCCTGGTCGGCTTCGTGCAATTCGTCGAGCTGGATATGCCGGCCGACGTAACGTTGCGCCTGCTGCCCGATCGTCTGGAACTGGAGGGTGAGAAAGAGGCGCTGAAAAGTTTTTTGGAGAAACAATTCCAGCGCCTGGTGCAGGAATGGTACAATGCCTCGAGCGCCAAGCAAAAAGAAGAGTTGTCAGGATACTACTTTGACCCGGTGCATTTCCGCTTCCAGCGCTTTGGCAAATCCCTGCCCAAGGGGCTGGCGGCATTGTTGTTTGATGCAGCCGCACGTGACTATGAAGGCCCGAACTGGGATCCCAAAAAGGATTGCGACGGCAAGAGCGGCCAGGAAACCTCCCGACTCGACCCCGGCGAGGCACGCGAATGGGCCAGGAAAGCCGGCTTGCGGCGCAATTTGCAGGACATGCTCGATGAATTTTTGCTGGAATCCGGCCTCTGGCAAAAGGGCAAGGCTCGGCCCAAAAGTGGGACCAAAGTCATGCTCTGGGGCCGGCCCAATTTGCGCATTCCTGACGTTGAAGTGTGGGCCGAGGACGCCAAGACCAAAGGCGTGTGCAGCATTTCCGGAGAGCCGGTGGGTGCGCGCTATGATATCGACGGCAAAAATTTTCCCTTCACCGTCGGCAAGAGCGGCCACGTGAATTTCACGCCGGACTGGCAAGCCAACGAAAAAATCGGCTGGAAAACCGCTTACCTGTCGCTCTTCGCGCCGGTGATCGGTTTCTGGCAGGGCGGCCATGGCGATCCGCATTTGATCGGCGCGCTGCCGGTGGCCAGCGATCTCGTCACCCTGCAGCGCAATGTGCGTTATCTGCAAAGCATGCTTCATGATGACCCCAGCCTGCAAGGCAACTTCGAAATCAAACTCAAAGCCCTGCGCCATTCCAAAGAGCCGGAGGAACGCTTCGTGGCCTTCTTCGAGCGTCTCTTTCATCTCACCCTGCAAACGCGCCACGACGAACCGCTGGAAGATTTCAGTGAGTATGAATTTTTCACTCTGCCGCAGGAAATCAACAATGGCGCGCCCACCGCGTTTCTTTTGATCGAAGCGCACAAAAGCGCCAAGTGGGATATCAAGCACGCCGAAGTGTACCAAGACCCCATTTATCTGCTGCGCCTGTTCAGCCGCATGTATGTGCGTGCCCCCCAGACCCGGCAAACCGGCATCGGGGAAGAAGGCGAAGCCGCAAACGATGATCAACACTGGCAGCACGTTCAGCTAAACTTTAGCCGCTTCTTGCAACAACTTTGGGACCCCACGCGCTACAACAAGCGTGGCGGTCAGGACGGCACCCCACCCGCCCTGCTGACCCGGCGGTTGGTGCTGCGCCACATGCTGGGCAAAAAGCGCGTGCTGCCAGTTCTGGTTGCCCATGCCTATTCGATCAACCGCGAGTCTGGCAAAACCGCCGCCATTTCCGAGTTGCTCAAATTCGCCGAAATCTATGAACCTTTATTTTGGAGCAAAGACATGATCGCAAACCGTGATCAATTTCTCAAAGCAGCCAAGGAGCTGGGCGAGCACGTCGCCATCGTCGTGCACCAACACGACAATGGCCGCAAGAACCGGCTCTACAAGCTGCGCCGCGCGCTCACGCTGCCGGATTTTCTGCGCGAACTCAACACGCTGCAGGAACGTTTCGGTCTCACCGTGCCGGATGAGCTGACCGCCGGCCTGCTGGCGCCGCAAAACTATGACGAATTTCGCGGCTTCTGCCTGCTGAGCGCGCTGAACAAATTCAACAAAATGAGTTTTGCCAAATCCAAACAAGGAGCTTGAAAATGAAATCCGCCTCAAAACCCAATTGCCTGACCATCACCTGGCTCGCTGAAGCCAGTCTCGCCTCCTTCAATGCCGGCGACAAGGAAGCCGACAATTTGGTAAGTTTGAAGAAAATCACCCGCCAGAACGGCCAGTACGTCTACATCTCCGGCCAGGCCGTGCGCCGCGCTTTGCGTGATCGCCTGGAGGACATGGGCGAAAAATTGAGCCTGGTGCACGTGGAAGAGGGCCAGGACTCCAAACAAACCGCGCACACCCAGGGCAAACCGGCCGAGTTCATTGATGACGATCTCTTCGGTTTCATGATCGCCCGCAAAGGCCAGGCGGAGAGCGCCAACAAACGCACCGCGCCGGTACGCGTCGCGCCCATGATGAGCCTCACCCCCTGGCAGGGTGAAACCGATTTCGGCGCCAATTTTTCCAAAATGGACGTGGACGGCAAACCCAATTTGTTTGAAACCGAAATCGACGGCGGCTATTATCGCGGCACCGTCCTCGTCGAACTGGACCGCATCGGCTGCGACGAGGGTTATGACAAACCGGATGCGCCGACCAAGCGCGTCGACCGCGTGCAAAAGTTGTTGAAAGCCACGCGCGACCTTTGGCTCTCCGGCCGGCAAAGCCGTTTCCTGGGCGACCTCACCCCAAAGATCGTCGCCGCGGCGCTGATGACCGCCAAAGTGCCGCTCTTTCTCGAAGCAATTTTCATCAGCAGCGACGGCAAGCTCAATCTCAACGGCTTGGCCGAGGCTGCGCTGGACCGCAAGGACATTATCGTGGCCAAAACTTTTGGCGGCACGGAAAAATACCGTCCCCTGATTCCACCGGAATGCGAGCCGGTAACCATTGGCGAAGCTTTTGAGAAAATGTCCGGCTGGATCACGACAAAATTGTTCGAGTAAAGCAACGTTCGTCGCAAGACCCTCAGGCCTGCCCTCCTCCACATCACTGCACGCCTGCGGGAGTCAGGACGAACAACAATTCCACGAGTGGTTTATGCCTGTTATCATCGATCTCACCGCCCCCCTGGCGTGCTTCCGCATTCCATTGCATCACAATTATCACCGCAGCTTCCCACTGCCGCCACCGACCACGGTGCTCGGCATGCTGGGCGCCGCCATGGGGTTGGACGAAGCCGGCATCGATCGTTGGCTGCGGCTGACCCGGCCCAAGCTCGGCATCGGTGGCAAACACAACGGCGGCGGCAAGGAGCTGATGACCGTCCGCAAGGTAAGTGCCGGCGGCAAGATCAAGGCCGGCGAATTTTCCACCATTTTGCTGCGCGAATTGCGCGTCGATCTCACCTGCCGCATCGTCGTGCAATGCGCCATGGCGGAACAGGACCAGGCCTTGTGTGAAGCCGTCAATGCACCGCGCTACCCGATTTCTGCCGGCCCGGCCGATCTGCTTGCCACAATGCGCGCCGGCCTTGTCGCGCAACTGCCGCTGCAACCCAGCAATCGGCTGCATCATTGCCTCGCGCCCGGCTCGCTCTGGGGCAAAGCCAAGATCGAAGCCGAGGCCTTGAAAAACACCTCCCTGCTCGAAACCGTGGCCGGCCCCAACAGTTGGAACCTGCCGCTGGCCTGGCAAATCGGCAAGAAAGGCGAGCGCCTGCCAGCGGTCTTCGCGCCGTTCACTTTCTTAACGACGGGCGTGAAGTTACAAGAGCCAATCCCATGTGTGCAGACGACGCTCGGGCCCTCCGGCGAGACCCTGGCCTTGCCGTGGCTCGGGCCGTTTGACAAATGGCTGATCGCCTGATGATGAATCATCAGGCTGAGAAACGCCAGGCGGCTCAAGCCGCCTGGCAAATTCGATGAGCCGCCTTTAGGCGGCTTCCATCTCTTAGCTGCGGAATTGACCCCGCAGAAAAATTATGAATTTCTGGATTCTCCCCGAAAGCGAGGAACCCCTCGCCAAGCCGCACCAAACCTACCGCCGGCACGTGCAGGCCGTGCTGGAGGCACACCTCGAACTGTGGCCGCAGACACGGGATTATTGGTCACACCTCGGCACCTTGCTGATCGCACAGCGTCTGTTCAACGGCAACTTGACGGTGTTCCTGCAACGCGTGGATGCCGGCCTGCGACTCGCCTGCGCCACGCACGACCTCGGCAAGCTCAATCAAGGCTTTCACCTTTACATGTGTGCCGAACGCGATAAAGCAGCCGGCAAAAAAGTGACAATCAATCGGGATTGGCATTTTCGCCACGAGCTGTTGAGTCTGCCCTTCACCGTAATCCTGGCGCAACTTCTCTCGAAAGAACTGGCACCGTTGCCTTATGATTTGCCCTGGGAAGCCGTGGCGGTAATGGGCCATCACAAACGGCTGGACAACACCTTGTTTGAGCGCGAACGCACGCGCTTGTTCAAACCGGCGTTCGCCATGTTGCAGCCGGCGCAATTGCAGAACAAGGCGTGGGATTGGGTTAGCGTTTATCTCACCGACGACATGAAATCGTGTCGCGATTTGCCGCTCAAATTTTGGCAGGAAGGCGCGCAACTGGTGCAAAGCGGCGGCGCCGGAAGATTTGTCGAGCAAAAAGACCGGCTGCGCGAAAGTCTGCAAAACTGCAATTCACCCGAAGCGCGTTTTCTGCTGCGCTGGTTCGGCGCCAGTTTCAAAGCGCATTTGCAAATTTGCGACTGGTGGGCCTCGGCGCAACGCCGCGAAATTTACGGCCTCGGCAAGCTGCCCGCCTCGCCGATTCAACCGCAGGAAGAACCGCAAAACTGGCTCAGGGAAAAACTCGAAACCGTCAAAAACAGTGCGGCTGCCGGCGCTCCCGTCATCATCTCCTGGCGCCACTTTCAGCAACAGGTGGCGGCTTTGGGCGATTACGCTTATTGTGTTGCCCCCACCGGCAGCGGCAAAACCGAAGCCGCACTACTCTGGGCGCTCAATCGCATGCGGGCGCATCCCCACCTCTCAAAAATTCTCTACCTGCTGCCCACGACCACCACGGCCAACGCCATCCACCAACGTTTGAGCGATCTTTTTGGAACGGCGCTCGTCGGGTTGGCCCACAGCAAAGCCAAGTTGTTGCGCGAAGATCGTGAAGGCGAGTCCGAAGAAGATAATGGCGAAGTGCGTCAAAATGTGTTGTCCGAAGCCGCATTCTTTCCACCCATCACGGTTGCGACTTTGGATCAACTGCTGCTCGCCGGCTTGCACGGCAAATATTGGGTGTTTCGCAATCATGCGCTGGCACAGTCGGCGGTGATTTTGGATGAGCTGCACGCCTTCGATCCGTACACGCTCGGCTTGCTCGGCGCCTTTGCGCCGCAACTGCGCTTGCTGCACGTGCCGGTGCTGGCGCTCTCGGCAACGTTTCCGCAACCGCTGCGCCGGCTTTTTGAAAGCTGGTTTCCGGCAACGCAGCAGGTGCAAGACCACAGCCTGCTCGCCGAAGCGCGTGGCCAGTGGCAGTTTCATCGTGACACCGATTTTGCCGATCAATCCTATCTGCGCAAAATCGCGCGCCGCATGCGGGGCGAGCGCTTTCTCCTCGTGCGCAACACCGTCCGTGGCGCGCAGGAAACTTTTGACCAATTGCGTGAGCTTGACGCGCCGGTGCGTCTGCTGCACTCCGCCTTCATGCAGAAAGATCGCCGCGAGATTGAAAAGGCCATTTTTGAAGCGGAAAAGAGCGGCAGCAAAACCAGCCTCGTCGCCACCCAAATCGTCGAAGTCAGCCTCGACATCGACTACGATCACCTCGTCAGCGAGCTCTGCCCGCCGGATGCCCTGGTGCAGCGCGCCGGCCGCTGCAATCGCGCCCGCCGAAAGAAAAATGCCACCATCACGGTGCTGGCCGCCGACGAAGTTTCGCACAAGGTCTATCAGGAAAAATTCGGCATCGACAAAATTCTCGACCGCTCCGCCGAAACCCTGGCCCGCCGCCTGCAGACGCCCGCCGCACTGACAGAGCAAGATTTGCTGGACTGGGTCAATGAAGTTTATGCCGCCACCGACCTCCCGTCCCAACCGCAATATCAGGAAGCCGAACGCGACTTTAAGCAGCAACAACACCGGCTGGGCTACGTGCTCGACCACGGCACCGACGACGAAAAACTCGAAACCCGCTGGATCAAGGAAGAGCGTGTGCCAGTCATTCCTCAGAAAATCTGGTACGGCTTCAGCCAAAAAGAGCAGCGCGAATTTTTCGCGAGCCCCCTCAAGCGCGCCATGTACAGCGTCGAGATTCCCTTTTGGCGCCGCAAGCTCCTGCACGGCCAGGGCAGCGCCATGCCGCTGGAGTTCGAAGGCAAAAAACTGGAATTTTTCTACTGGGTCGATTTGCCCTACGACGAAGAGAGGGGATTGCAACTGCCCAAACCGGCCCACGAAAATCTCAAACACACGGAGATTTTTTGAAATCAGTAGCAGAGCGAAGTCGGACTTGCGCATGGACGGCTTTCAAAGTTTTGAAGAGTCTCCGCGCGCAAATCCGACCTGGCGCAACGCCGAAAAAATTGACTGACAACTGCGGTCAGGGAGGATTACATTTTTCAAGTGCGAAGACTACTTTGGGAAAAAGCCACTGCTATATTGGATGAATCAGAATGTAAACCTTTGGACTAAGTTCCACTAAGCAGCAATCTGATGAAGGAGTACGAAATGCTCAATGTGATTGCAGATATCGGTAAAATCGCTTCCGGCAATTCACAAGGCAAATTGCTGGATTTCCTCATTCCGGAAACAGCGAAGCAGCGCTACATCGTCGGAATCGATTTCGACATGGCCAAAAACTCGCTGGCCTTCAACCTGCTGGCGGAAGGCGGCGAAAACGGCCTGTCGAAGCAAAAGCTGCTAGAATATTTGTTTGTTGCCTCGGAAAGAGGCAATCGCCCGCAGTTTTCACCTACCAGCAGCAACCTGGGTTATCTTATCTCTCAGACGCTCCCAAACCTGGTCGACTTTCTGCCGGAAGACTCGGAATTGAAAAAGCTGCTGCAAAAAGTTCGCGATCGCTTTTTCGTTGAAGTTCAAGAGGAAGACGGGAACAAATCGACTTTTATTTTAAACGAGAAACTCATTCCCAATGCCTCTTTTCATTTCGCGAAAAAACCGGAAAAGTTGAAGGACGCCATTGGCGCTTATGCCAAAGAGTTGGCGGGTTTGATCGCCGAAAAAACCACGGCGCCCGCGAAGGAGACGATTTATACTGTTTGCGTTGATGGCGAACCGGTGGCGGCGCATCCGGATTATCAGCGCTTTCTCTGGCAACAAAATTCGGAAAGCGCCTTCGAGGGAGGTTTCTCCGGAACTTGTTCCGTCTGCGGAACTGAGGCCGAGGTCACACAGGACACCACGCGCTTTGTCATGAAATTCTACATGACCGACAAGGTGAGCTTCGCTTCTCACTTTGATGAGAAAAACTACTACAAGGCCGTCACCGCCTGCAAATCCTGCTATCAGAATATTATCATTGCGGAGAAATGGATTGACCAGAACCTGCGCACGCGGCTCGGCGGCTTTGATGTTTATGTGATGCCGCAAATGATCTGGACGGAGATGGAAGCCATTCGCCTGTTTCGCTATTTGCAGGCGATCACCCGCGAATTCAATGAAGTCAAAAATATCGCCTCGCTGCGCGAAGCCGAGCGCAAAGCCGCAGAACGCGCCGAACGCATGGGCGTGTTCGAACAGAATGCCTTCATTTGGAATTTTCTCTTCTTTCGCAAGGCGCAATCAGCGTTCAAAGTTCTGGCCCTCATCAAAGACGTGCCGCCCTCGCGGATCATGGAAATCACAAGGCGCACGCATGAAACCGACGATAGCAGGAAAAAACTGGAGATTCCCGACAACATCGTTTTCGATTTGGATCAGATTTATCGCCTGATCCCCTTGCGCAGGGACAAGAAAAAAGGATTCCTGGAATACAAGAAAGTGCTCCAACTGTATTCTTGCATTTTCAGCGGGCTGCCCATGCGAAAAGAGCAGCTTTACAACTATTACAAACAATTGGCTTGCATGCATCATTTTGAAAGCTATGGCCTCTATCTATTCAAAAAGCCAAACAATCCCGACTATGCCTTGATGGCTGACACTTTGAAATGGAATCTTTTTTTGCTGTTCCTGCAAAAGTTGAAAATCATTGAAGGAGAATCAACCATGATCACAAACGAATACGACGCCTATTTTCCGAATGGCGTCAAAGAAGCCTTCGCCGAGCTTAACTACAAAGAAGCGCAACAAGGGCTGGCGCTGCTTGGGTATGTCATCGGCGTGATTGCTTACGTCCAGTCGGAAAAAGAAAATCTCAAGAGCAAGCCGATCCTTGACAAGATCAACTATCAGGGAATGAGTGAGGAAAAAGTCATGCGCTTGTTCAACGAAGCTTCGCAGAAAATTCACCAATACCGCAGACACATCGGCTATGCCGAGCGCTGGTTGGCTTTGGGCAAAAAACTCTACGAAACCGGCGCGCGCGAGGAGCTGACTGCCGACGCACGAGTGTTTTACCTGCTTTCCGGGTACTCGATGAATTTATTGCGCACCAAACCAACCGCCGTAACAACAGAAACAGAAGAAGCCGAACCGGTGGAAGACGAGGTGGATTGAACAAATTCAATGGCATCCATTTCGCCGCGTGAACTCGGAGTGCAAAGCTTTAGCTTTGCGATGATAAATCATCGCCCTCCGGTTTATCGGAGTGCAAAGCTTTAGCTTGGCCGTGATCCGGTTTAAATAGCTGAGTATTTACATTCAGCGCAGACATTTGAACATAACCAAAAAGTTTTCACTATTCAAATCTCAGGAGGATTACAATGAACAACTCTGAAATCCTGTTCGTTTACGACGCCCACATGTGCAATCCCAACGGCGACCCCGACGAAGAGAACCGTCCGCGCATGGATAATCCCACCCAGACCAATTTGGTCAGCGATGTGCGGTTGAAGCGTTACATTCGCGATTATTTGCAGGAAAACGGGCATGAGCTTTACGTGCAAAAAGGCGAGGCCGGTAAAACCGTCAACGCTTCGGAACGGATTCAAGCGGCGTTGGGACAGAAGAAAGCGGCGAAGCTGGGCGATGAAGATTTGCAAACCCTGCTCAACAAGCTGATTGACGTGCGCCTCTTTGGCGCCACCATGCCCATCAAGCTGGAGGGCAAAGGCCAGTCCATCGCCTTCACCGGACCGGTGCAATTCAACTGGGGCTATTCACTCAATCGCGTTTATCTGCTCGATACCAAATCGATTACTTCCCACTTCAGCTCCGAAGCCGGCAAAGAACAAGGCACAATCGGCAAGGATTACCGCGTCAAATACTCGCTGATTGCCTTTCACGGCATTATTTCAGGATACAATGCCAAAAACACCGGCCTGAAAAAAGAGGACGTTGCCTTGCTCGATCAAGCGTTGGTCAAAGCCATTCCCTTGCATGCCACGCGCAGCAAAGTGGGGCAGGAACCGCGTCTGTACATTCGCGTCGAGTATAACAGCGACAGCTTTGTTCTCGGCGATTTGCGCAAGTGGGTGAAATTCAGCCCACAAGGTACGAATAAAGATGACGAAGTATTTTCCGTTCAAAATGTGAAGCTCGATATTACTTCCCTCGTCGAAAAATTGCAGGAGCACAAAGCCAAAATTCAACAGGTGAAATTCTGGAAAGACGGCGCGCTGTCGCTTGTTGGTGCGCTCGATGCTCTGCCGAACGGCTCACTCTTGACCTTCTAATTTGGAGGGTCAATCATGAATTCACATTTTCTGGCCTTCGACTGGAAGGGCTTCATGGCGCATTTTCGTCAATTCGACGCCAACTCCTCCGCGCTGAGCTATTCCTTCCCGCCGCCAACTGTTGTGGCCGGCATGCTGGCCGGGGTGCTGGGCATTGAAAAGGACGAATACTACGAGCGCTTCAATCGGAGCAACCTGCAAATCGCCGTGCAAATCGTGACGCCGCCGCGCAAGCTGGTGCAGACGCTGAATTACATCTTTGCGAAAAGCGCCAATGATTTGAACATGAGCGGAGATAACTTGCACACACAAATACCGGCAGAGTTACTCGTGGCTCCATCCTTTCCTCGAGCACCGCTGCATTATCGCATCTTTATCAAAATTGCCGAGGCGGCGCTGGCCGGGGAACTCGAAGAGGCACTACGGCAATCCAAGTTTCGGTATTTGCCCTACCTCGGCAGCGCGCCATTCACGAGCTGGATCGAATGGCTGGGCGTGCCGGAGACCATCGAGCCGGCTGCTTCAACTGAGCCGGTCATTGTGGATACTGTTGCCCCGCTTCCCGCGCTGGAGTTGCGCTCGCTTCGCATGGAGCCCCTCGATGGCATTTTGCCCGCCTTCTTTCGCGAGCACGTCCGGCGTGATTTCCTACCTGGACGGGAACCGGGCGAAGTCATCGACGTCGTTTGGGAGAAAAACCGCGGCAAAATCCAGGCGCAATTCAAGGCGCCGGTTTATCGTCTGCGGCTCGGGCAGCAAGTTTGCCACGTCGTGTTCATGTAATCTGTTTGTAGTTATGCCTTCTCCGCCCCGCATCTTTTGTGCGAACTAAGGAAAGGCGGAGCGGGGCAGGCATTCGTGGTCCGTTGAGAGCCCGACGCCTAAAGGCGAAACGACAAACGTCATTTTCCATGGAACTGCGCCGTTTTATTCGTGAACTCAAGTGTAAGACCAAAGCGCGCTTGCTTTTAATCCCGTTAGGGATGAAATGTTTATAGCAGAGCTTTCAAATGGCACATCGGCAATGATTACAAAACCATCCTTTTACTCGCACATTGAGCGCGACGAGCAAGGGCGCATCATTTACAAAAAGCCTTTGTTGACGCACATTACCGAAGTGGCGCGCTCGGCGCGGGAAGCCATTTTGGCCCTGCCGGAGGGCATTCCGCGCAAGAACCGATTGGCGGAGCTTGCCTTCCTCATCGGCGTTGCGCATGATTTCGGCAAATACACCAGCTTTTTTCAAAGCTATTTGCTGGAAAACGCGGATCACGGCATTGCCAAAAATCACAGCTTCATTTCCGCCGTGTGGAGCGCGTTTCTGCTCGCTTCGCAATCCCACGGCACCAACGACGACAAGTATCATGAGATGCTGGTTTGCTTTGGCGCGATTCTTTATCACCACGGCAACTTGAACAACTTCAGCGCCACGCTGCGAGATATTTGCGCCTATGCCGATCCGCAAAAACGTAACAGCCTGGATTTGAAACCCAAACAGACGCTTGATGCGCTGTTTGAAAAGCAACTCCCGGACTTGTTGCAGCGCGCCGCCGCCATTGAAGAGGAGTTTCGCACCCTCGTTCCCAATCTGCCGCCATTACACGCTTTTCAGCAAGCTCTGGCAGATCCGCAAAGCGGCTTCTACGAGCAATTGGAAAACGCCCGATGGTATTACCAGGATCACATGGAAGACGCGACCTGCGAACGCTTGCATTTCGAATTGTACCTGCTCTTTTCGGCGCTCATCGACTCGGATAAACGCGACGCCGCCCGCATTGGTCTGGAAGCGACGCGGCTGCCCATTCCCGAAAACCTCGTGCAGCAGTTCACCCGGCAAGCGCAGTTTGTCGCCGCCGATCCGGTCGTAGCCGAAATCCGCAGCGCGCTCTTTATGGCGCTGGATGCAAAGGCAAGTGAAGTTCCCTTGACCCAAAAAATTTTCACCATCACTTCACCCACCGGCAGCGGCAAGACGCTCGCGGCGCTGAATTTTGCCTTCAAGCTGCGTCATCGACTGGCGCAGGAACATGGTGCCGCGCCCAGAATCATTTACGCCCTGCCTTTTACCAGCATTATCGATCAAAATCACAACGTGTTTGAAAAGGTGCTTTCACTCCTGCCCGACTTTGCCGCGAACAGCTCGCGCTATATGCTCAAGCATCACCATCTCGCTGATATCAGTTACGTCACTGAAGAAGCTGCCGCGGAGAGCCTGCCGTTGGACAAGTCGCTGTTGCTCATTGAAAGCTGGGAAAGTGAAATCATCGTCACCACTTATGTACAATTCTTCCACACCATCTTCAGCTCGAAAAATCGGCTGCTGAAAAAATATCACAACCTCGCCGGCAGCCTCATCATTCTCGACGAAGTGCAAAATCTGCCGGTGGAATACTGGCCGCTCGCGCGTCACATGCTCCGCTGGCTTGCCGAGGCTGGGAATTGCACGATCATCATGATGACCGCCACTCAGCCGTTGATCTTTTCTCGCCATGAAGCCATGGAGCTTGTTCCGAACCCCAAGCAAAGCTTTCAGGCATTGAATCGCATTTATTTTCACATTCACCATCAACGCCAGGAATTGCGCGAGTTTGCGGCGCATTTTGCCGGCCAGTTGCAGCCCGACAAGTCGTATGCCGTGATTCTCAACACCATCAAATCCTCGCTGGAGTTTTTTCATTTTCTGGAAGCTTCGGACATTGCCAACCACGAGTTATTTTATCTGTCTACCAACATCATTCCGGATCAGCGCTGGCAGCGCATTGCGGACATGCGGCAAAAGTTGGAACAGCGCGTGCCGATCATCCTGGTTTCGACACAAGTGATCGAAGCCGGCGTCGATCTCGATTTTGACCTCATTTATCGCGATCTCGCCCCCATCGATTCGCTGGTGCAAGCAGCCGGCCGGGCCAATCGCCACGGCATTCATGGCAAAGGCCATGTGCATATTGTTCGGCTTGCTGATGCGGAAAATCGTGAATTTGCCAGATGGATTTATGGCAAAGCTCATCTGTGGATCGCTGCCGAACTTTTGAAAGACAAGCAAGAAATCAATGAGTACAAATTCCTCGAACTCGTACAAGAGAACTATGAAAAGCTGGTGAAGACCAAAGACCTGTCTGAAGGCGAGAAAATTTACCACGACTGGTGGCAATGCTCGGATTATGAGGCACTGCAGCGCTTTCAGCTCATCAGCGCAAAATTTGGCTATGCGGACGTCTTTCTGGCGGTAAATCCGGAAGCCGAGAATGTTTGGCAGCATTACCTGAGCGGCGTGCTCCGCGAGCGAGATTTCAAAAAGAGACAGCAGAATTATCTCCAGTTGCGCAGCGATTTCAGAAAATACATCATTTCCGCGCCAATGAAATCGACCGAAGAATTTTTCTGGAGCCATGCACGTGGAGACCAGAGCAAGCCTGGTTATATACAATTCGAGACCATTGCGGATTATTACGACCCGCAAACGGGCTACAAACGCATCGATGATGACAAAGTAATGATCTTTTAAGGAGACATCCATGAAAGTACTTCTTGGAGTTCTACGTTTAGCAGGGCAAGAATTCGCCCAGCGGGATGCGCATAAAATCCGTGGTTATATTGGGCGTCAATGGGAGGAATTCGATCTTCTGCATAATCACAAAGACGGACGTGTTCTGTATAAATATCCGTTGGTGCAATATAAAGTACTTCGTGGCGTTCCGTATGTGATCGGATTGGCCGAAGGAGTTCCCATGGTGCAAAAGATTTTTCTCGAATTAAGGGAGCTAAAGATTAACGACCAGTCTTATGACAATTTTCAGATGGAACTCAGCTATGATGAGGCCGAATTTGGCGACGCCGGCGAGCCTGTCACCTATCAATTCGTCACACCTTGGTTGGCACTCAACCAGCAAAACTATCAAAAATTTCGCAGCTTCGGGATTGATCTTGATAAGCACGCGACCGTTCAACATGAAATACAATTGGACATGCTGCAAAGCATTTTAGTCAACAACGTCATCGCGGTGGCCAAGGCGCTTCGCTATACCATCGGGCAAAGGCATCACCCCATTATTTCCGTTGAGACGTGCGAAGTCAAATTCAAAGATCAGCCCATGCTGGCGTTCAAAGGCTCCTTTCAGATGAATTTTCATTTGCCGGATTTCATCGGCCTCGGCAAATCGCCAGCGCGTGGCTTCGGCACCGTAAAAAAACTGTTGCCGTAATTCAATAAACCGTGCCGGGTACGCGGCTCTCTTTCATCTTCTTTCTTTGATTGCGATAATCAACAATAGAAGCAAAACCAAAATGACAATCGCTTGTTCCATTTTTTACACCTCAAGATGTTTTTGATGTTTTTAACTGACTGGTATCAAAACAAGGATTGAACCCGAGCAAAGGGCACATTTTACGCTTTACGTTTTACGCTTCACGCTCTTCGCCCTCTGCTCTAAGCTCCAGGCCCTCTGTCCATGCAACTCGTCCTCAACACCCCCGGCGCTTATCTGCGCGTGCGTGACGGCTGCTTTCACATCAAAGTCGAAGACGAAAGCAGGCTCCTCTCGCCCAAGAAAGTCGAGAGCATTCTCATCAGCTCGGCGGTGAAGCTCAGCTCCGCCGCCCTGCAAATGGCCGTCGAACACAACATCGACGTCGTCTTCCTCGACAAACACGGCAACCCCTTTGGCCGCCTCTGGCATGCCAAGCTCGGCTCCACCACCCGCATCCGCCGCGGCCAACTGGCGGCAAGTACGAGCGCGGAAGGCCTCGGCTACGTGCTCCGCTGGGTCGAGCAAAAACTCGACAATCAAATCGAATTTCTCACCACCCTCGCCAACAAACGCCCGGCCAAGCAGGAGCAGCTCGGCGTGTACATTAGCCAAATCCAGGCCATCCGCGACAAGCTGAGAGACTTCGAGATTAAACCTAAAAGCACCGCCCACTCCGGCTCTCAGGGCACTTCCGATTCTTTGCTCTCAACTCTTGGCCCTCCGCCCTCTGCTCCCGACGCCCTGCGCGGACTCGAAGGCACCGCCGGCCGCATTTACTTCGAAGCCCTCAGCTTCATCCAGCCGGAACAATTTCCCTTTCACGGCCGCTCGCGCCAGCCGGCCAAAGACGAGTTCAATTGCATTCTCAACTATTGCTACGGTGTGCTCTACGGCCTGGTCGAACGCGCCTGCCTGCTCTCCGGGCTGGAGCCTTATCTCGGCTTCTTTCATGCCGACAACTACAACAAAAAGTCGCTGGTCTTCGACCTCATCGAGCCGTATCGCATCTGGGCCGAAGAAACCACCGTCTACCTCTTCAGCCAGCGCCAGGTGAAAAAAGAAATGTTCGATAAAATGCAAAACGGCATGACGCTGAACAAAGAAGGCAAACAAGTGGTGATCGCCGCCTTCAACGAGCGCCTCGATACCGCGATTCGTTACAAAGGCCGCAACCTCACCCGGCGCAACATCATTCAGCTCGACTGCCAGGCCTTCGCACAGGAACTGCTCAAAATCGATTTGGAACGCGAACCGGAAACCGAATAAAAAAAGAAAAGGGGCGGAAAGAGGGCTGCACCGCAAGCTGCAAGAAAAACTCCCCCCCTTGTCTCTTGCCCCTTGCCCCTTGTATGCTGACCTGGGTCATCTACGACATCGTCAAAGACAAGCCGCGCACCCAAGTCGCCAGGCTCTGCCAGCGTGCCGGCATCATGCGCGTGCAATACTCGGTCTTCCTCGGCGACTTGAACGCCAACGAAATCGACGAACTCGGCTTGCAAATCAAAGCGCTCATCAACGAAGAGACCGACCGCGTCTACATCTTTCCGATGTGCAAGGAAGATTTTTCCAAAGTGCGGCTGCTCGGACAGGCGTTCGACAAAAAACTGATCACCAACGAAATTCGCGAACTCTTTCTCTGACCCCGCCGGCCCTGCCGCGCCAAAACCCTGGGCAGGAAAACAACATGGAATCTCTGAACCACGAACCCGTCACCCTCACCCCCTCCGAAGTGCTGGAATACCTGTTCTGCCCGCGCTACATCTATTTCATGAATGTGCTGGGCATACCGCAACGGGAAGAAAAGCGCTACAAAGTCCTGCGCGGCCGTGAAGTGCACCGCGAAAAACAAATCCGCAACCGCGCCTACCTGCGCAAAAAACTGGGCGTACTCAAACGCGAATTCAATGTCTACCTCTCCGCCCCCCGCCACCACTTGCGCGGCCAGATCGACGAAGTACTCACCCTCGCCGACGGCAGCATGGCGCCTCTGGACTATAAATTTGCCGAATGGAAAGAACGCCTGTACCGCGGCTATCGCACCCAGCTCGTCCTTTACGGCCTGCTGATCCAGGAAAACTATGGCAAGCCCGTCAACCGCGGCTTCCTGGTCTACACCCGCAGCCAAAACCACGTCGTTGCAGTGGAAATCACCCCGCAGGACTACAAAAAAGCTGTTGAAATTCTGCGGGCGATTCTCGATATTACGCGCCACGGATTTCTGCCGCGCCGCACCACTGCAAAGAACCGTTGCCTGGACTGCTGCTACAAAAATATCTGTGTATGACACTGACACACGCTTCAAACCCATGCTGAAAAGAGAATTGCAACACATGAATTTGCTGCACAAAAGCTCTTTGACGGGTAAAATTCTGCCAAAATGGCCGAGACGAGAGCAGGATTTCTTGGCAAAAACACAAGACATTAAACCAGGAAAAATCGGGGGTTGGTTCAAGCAGAGCAGGTCGGTGAGCCCCATCCATCAAAACAAGGATTGAAACCAACTTTCCTTCTTCGCATATCCCACTCGCGCCAGCGGGTCGGTGAGCCCCATCCATCAAAACAAGGATTGAAACCGCGCGCAAGGACGCCGCCATCCTGGCGGCACACCGGGTCGGTGAGCCCCATCCATCAAAACAAGGATTGAAACATGAATCTCGTCCAGAACCCGACGACTCTGGCCCACAGGTCGGTGAGCCCCATCCATCAAAACAAGGATTGAAACTCCACACGGTTGTGGGCGAAATAACTGTTGTTGTCGGTCGGTGAGCCCCATCCATCAAAACAAGGATTGAAACCCCTTTCGAACATGAGTTCGAATCCAAGTCTGCATTGGTCGGTGAGCCCCATCCATCAAAACAAGGATTGAAACGCAGCTCATTGGGCCCGGCGAGGGGATCGTAATAAAGGTCGGTGAGCCCCATCCATCAAAACAAGGATTGAAACGTGCTGATGCTCCTTGTGCATGTGCTCTGGCGTCCTGGGTCGGTGAGCCCCATCCATCAAAACAAGGATTGAAACACCGGCAGACACTGATGGTCACCTATCTTCCGGAGGAGGTCGGTGAGCCCCATCCATCAAAACAAGGATTGAAACAACACAAGGAGAAATGCAATGAAGACAATGCGAGTGGGTCGGTGAGCCCCATCCATCAAAACAAGGATTGAAACGTGGCCGTTCATCATGCACAATGCACACAGGATGCATGGGTCGGTGAGCCCCATCCATCAAAACAAGGATTGAAACCTCAAAGCCTGTCCCTGGCGGAAATCAACGAAGTGGGGTCGGTGAGCCCCATCCATCAAAACAAGGATTGAAACTTTGTGGAACCGGGTTTTGACTGATGATGAGATAGGGTCGGTGAGCCCCATCCATCAAAACAAGGATTGAAACACAACTTTCAGTTCGTGTGCCAGTACAAACGTTTTGGGTCGGTGAGCCCCATCCATCAAAACAAGGATTGAAACCCGCAAAACCCGCCGCATGCGAAAACCCAAAAAACGGTCGGTGAGCCCCATCCATCAAAACAAGGATTGAAACAATCAAAAGAACCCCGCCGGGATTCAGGGTTGAATTGGTCGGTGAGCCCCATCCATCAAAACAAGGATTGAAACAAAAACAGCATCGGCCTGTTGTTCCTGGCCCCCAAAGGTCGGTGAGCCCCATCCATCAAAACAAGGATTGAAACATCTTGGCGCCCTTGGGAACTCGCATTGTTTTCATTGGTCGGTGAGCCCCATCCATCAAAACAAGGATTGAAACTCCGTCCGATTGAAAAAGGCTTGGCGCACATCCTCAGGTCGGTGAGCCCCATCCATCAAAACAAGGATTGAAACCCCAAACCAATTGGAATAACCCCCAAACACAAGGAGGTCGGTGAGCCCCATCCATCAAAACAAGGATTGAAACCCGTTCAGTGTCAACAGTTTTCAGTTCGTGTGCCAGGGTCGG
This sequence comes from candidate division KSB1 bacterium, assembly GCA_034506255.1. NCBI lineage: Bacteria > Pseudomonadati > Candidatus Zhuqueibacterales > Candidatus Zhuqueibacteraceae > Candidatus Coneutiohabitans > Candidatus Coneutiohabitans thermophilus. The sequence continues at coordinate 495,469 of JAPDPX010000006.1, forward strand.
TGAGCCCCATCCATCAAAACAAGGATTGAAACGCAGGACGCGCGCAGGACGCGCGCGGCATCAGCGGGGTCGGTGAGCCCCATCCATCAAAACAAGGATTGAAACACCGTCATTTTTCGCCCTCCCTGACTTCCTCCCGGAGGTCGGTGAGCCCCATCCATCAAAACAAGGATTGAAACTATGATATTTCCACCATGTCTCCCGTCCGTACTGAGGGTCGGTGAGCCCCATCCATCAAAACAAGGATTGAAACAAGCAGAGGAGTTTCTCGCCGCGAAGCATTAATGAACGGTCGGTGAGCCCCATCCATCAAAACAAGGATTGAAACAATAGTCGGTCAGCATGTCGGAGGCCGCTGACTTTGGGGTCGGTGAGCCCCATCCATCAAAACAAGGATTGAAACTGCGCTGTCCCAGGCATTTCTTCTTCAAGCATGTGCGGTCGGTGAGCCCCATCCATCAAAACAAGGATTGAAACTTTTTCGGACAGATCGGCGAGGGCTTCAAGGTGTCGAGGTCGGTGAGCCCCATCCATCAAAACAAGGATTGAAACTTGAAAAGCTCGGGAAGAATGCCGGGTTGCATCTTGGTCGGTGAGCCCCATCCATCAAAACAAGGATTGAAACCCCGCATTTCAACAAAATGCACATCCGCCGCCACATTGTTGGTCGGTGAGCCCCATCCATCAAAACAAGGATTGAAACAGGTAGCAGCCACAGAAACCTGCCGGAGCTGTCATGGGTCGGTGAGCCCCATCCATCAAAACAAGGATTGAAACTCCCCGAGCGGCTTGATGACCCTGACCATGCCCTGCCGGTCGGTGAGCCCCATCCATCAAAACAAGGATTGAAACTTACAATCAGAATCTGTTCGGGGATGTGTGGCTTGTGGTCGGTGAGCCCCATCCATCAAAACAAGGATTGAAACTCCCTCCTCGACTCCCCTGCGGACCTCCTCCAGGCTTGGTCGGTGAGCCCCATCCATCAAAACAAGGATTGAAACAATGAATAGAACGGCGCAGCTTGCACTCATCCTGGAGGTCGGTGAGCCCCATCCATCAAAACAAGGATTGAAACTTGTTGATGCATTGACAAACGACAAACCGGTTTCCCAGGTCGGTGAGCCCCATCCATCAAAACAAGGATTGAAACTACGACATGTACGGGTTCGGGCCGAAGCCTGAACCTGGTCGGTGAGCCCCATCCATCAAAACAAGGATTGAAACAAACTGATCATCCCGGCCAGTCGTGGCGGGACAGGGGTGGTCGGTGAGCCCCATCCATCAAAACAAGGATTGAAACCCTCTGGTGTGTTTGAGACCGGCTGCGAGCACAGGGGGGTCGGTGAGCCCCATCCATCAAAACAAGGATTGAAACTTGAGGAAATCATCATGAAGTCCAAACTGCCGCCGGAGTCGGTGAGCCCCATCCATCAAAACAAGGATTGAAACGCACTCCCACCGCGGCCAGAATCGGGATGGATTTGAGGTCGGTGAGCCCCATCCATCAAAACAAGGATTGAAACTTCCGGAGCCGCACCGTGCAGCCTACCACTGGCGGGGGTCGGTGAGCCCCATCCATCAAAACAAGGATTGAAACAAACTGATCATCCCGGCCAGTCGTGGCGGGACAGGGGGGTCGGTGAGCCCCATCCATCAAAACAAGGATTGAAACCCGCTTTTCAGCGGGCGGCGGAACAGCAGGCCGTCAAGGTCGGTGAGCCCCATCCATCAAAACAAGGATTGAAACTCAGCACGGCGCCCGGTTTGTTGCCGGCCGTCACGGTGGTCGGTGAGCCCCATCCATCAAAACAAGGATTGAAACGAGCATCATGGCCACCATCGCAACAAGGAAAAGGATGGTCGGTGAGCCCCATCCATCAAAACAAGGATTGAAACTTTAAAACAACCGGATTGACAGAATGGAGGAACAAAGGTCGGTGAGCCCCATCCATCAAAACAAGGATTGAAACACATACGATCTGTCGAATGCCAACCGGGTGCTTGTGGGTCGGTGAGCCCCATCCATCAAAACAAGGATTGAAACCCGGGACTTTTGGAACGATCTCGAGGGCTACATTAAGGTCGGTGAGCCCCATCCATCAAAACAAGGATTGAAACGATATTCGGCCAGCTCTTTTGGTCCGATTGCCTTTGGTCGGTGAGCCCCATCCATCAAAACAAGGATTGAAACACGAGGCAAAACGCACCGGAAAACCCGTGGTTGTTTGGTCGGTGAGCCCCATCCATCAAAACAAGGATTGAAACATGGCACCGGCACCGGCCAGACACAGCACTTCACCAGGTCGGTGAGCCCCATCCATCAAAACAAGGATTGAAACCTGTAGAATCCACCCCGTGTTTTGAGCATGTATTCATGGTCGGTGAGCCCCATCCATCAAAACAAGGATTGAAACACGGCTTCCTTCCGCGCGGAACAACCTTTCCCGCCAGGTCGGTGAGCCCCATCCATCAAAACAAGGATTGAAACACGACGCGCAGCGTCGTCGCAAGCGGCGTCGGCAGGAGGTCGGTGAGCCCCATCCATCAAAACAAGGATTGAAACCCTGTTTGATTCCCCGGACACGATTGCCCGGACACTGGTCGGTGAGCCCCATCCATCAAAACAAGGATTGAAACTTTCTGAAAGCTTCCCATTCATGGCGGCGAGAAGTTGGTCGGTGAGCCCCATCCATCAAAACAAGGATTGAAACAGAAGTTCGCATATCAGCATGTCTTTCAGGCGGGAGAAGGTCGGTGAGCCCCATCCATCAAAACAAGGATTGAAACCCCCGACACGTTCCGCAATTTCACTGATTTCCCTCCAGGTCGGTGAGCCCCATCCATCAAAACAAGGATTGAAACTTGTTTTCCGGTCTGTAGACCGGCAGCTTTTTTCCCGGTCGGTGAGCCCCATCCATCAAAACAAGGATTGAAACAGTCATCAACATATATACATAAAACTTGGGGCTGGGGTCGGTGAGCCCCATCCATCAAAACAAGGATTGAAACCTGCTGGACAGACCCGCACCGTTCGTCGCAGTCGCCAGGTCGGTGAGCCCCATCCATCAAAACAAGGATTGAAACACGTCTTGAAGTCGCGGATGAAGATTTTGTCCCCCCGGTCGGTGAGCCCCATCCATCAAAACAAGGATTGAAACGCCATTTTTCTCAGCTCCTGAATCTGCCGCTCCCTGATGTCGAACAGCCATCCATCAAAACAAGGATTGAAACGCCATTTTTCCCGTCTCCGTCCCGCTTCTTCCAAAGGGTCGGTGAGCCCCATCCATCAAAACAAGGATTGAAACTTCAAACAACGAAGTTGCCGCTCCGGACCGCGGGAGGGTCGGTGAGCCCCATCCATCAAAACAAGGATTGAAACGCTCAATCATGTCACGCACGTTTCGGCCAAACGAGGGTCGGTGAGCCCCATCCATCAAAACAAGGATTGAAACCTCCGCATTCCAATCACTCTGCTGGCGGAAGCGGACAGTCGGTGAGCCCCATCCATCAAAACAAGGATTGAAACCGGGCCATTCACATCAGAAGCAGTCTTTGAACCGGGTCGGTGAGCCCCATCCATCAAAACAAGGATTGAAACTTATACACAGCATTCCCTGGCAATCCCAGGCAATCAGTCGGTGAGCCCCATCCATCAAAACAAGGATTGAAACATACTCGGGATGAGTAGAACGGCGCAGCTTGCACTCAGTCGGTGAGCCCCATCCATCAAAACAAGGATTGAAACAACGGAACCTGGGTTGTGTTCGACATTCTCGAAGATGAACCCGGTCGGTGAGCCCCATCCATCAAAACAAGGATTGAAACACCGCGGCGAAGGAGATATACGACTTTTTGAAGCTTGTCGGTGAGCCCCATCCATCAAAACAAGGATTGAAACTCCCGAGTACCTGGATGACAATGAGACCCTGATCTGCAGTCGGTGAGCCCCATCCATCAAAACAAGGATTGAAACTCCGCCGGGACAACACCTTCAGCGGGGATGTGAAGGTCGGTGAGCCCCATCCATCAAAACAAGGATTGAAACATCTCGAGACGCCCGGTGTTCAGGACATCACTTCGTGTCGGTGAGCCCCATCCATCAAAACAAGGATTGAAACGACGGAACCTGGGTTGTGTGCGACCTTCTCGAAAATGTCGGTGAGCCCCATCCATCAAAACAAGGATTGAAACTTCGTGCTACCGGTACAACCTTTCCCGCGATTCGGGTCGGTGAGCCCCATCCATCAAAACAAGGATTGAAACGACGACGCGCAGCGTCGTCGCAAGCGGCGTCGGCAGGAGTCGGTGAGCCCCATCCATCAAAACAAGGATTGAAACTAGGTCGTGATAGGTACGGAAGGACAATAGGTGTTTGTCGGTGAGCCCCATCCATCAAAACAAGGATTGAAACTCGCTACAAGCGTTGGCGGGAGTGGGACACAGGAAGAAGGTCGGTGAGCCCCATCCATCAAAACAAGGATTGAAACCTTTCTTCGGGAAGGTGTTCCGCGTTGTTGACGGGGAGTCGGTGAGCCCCATCCATCAAAACAAGGATTGAAACATCGGGACGATAGAGAAGGAGGCGTGAATGATAGGAAGTCGGTGAGCCCCATCCATCAAAACAAGGATTGAAACCCACGTTGTCCCCCTTCAGTCTCACCGTGCTTTTGGGTCGGTGAGCCCCATCCATCAAAACAAGGATTGAAACTCGTGTGGTCACGTTGAGAAATTCGTGACCAGCACGAGTCGGTGAGCCCCATCCATCAAAACAAGGATTGAAACCAGGACGCGCAGGACGCGCGCGGCATCAGCGGCAGGGTCGGTGAGCCCCATCCATCAAAACAAGGATTGAAACTTTCGGCGGAGAAGATTGATGCTCCGAAATTCGTCGTCGGTGAGCCCCATCCATCAAAACAAGGATTGAAACCTTGGAGACAGGACGAACGGATGGAGCGGAATTGTAGTCGGTGAGCCCCATCCATCAAAACAAGGATTGAAACCCACACACTGTCCGTTGGTAAGAAACCAGCTGTCGTACGGTCGGTGAGCCCCATCCATCAAAACAAGGATTGAAACGTGTCGTTGCAGTGTATCCCCTCGGTGAACCACATCTTTCCTCTGGGTGAATCGCTGCGTATCTTTGCGCAAAATTCACCAGGAGGAGTCCCATGTGGCCTCGCAGACGGCGGGTGCGTCCCGCGGCGCGTCTTGCCCTCATCAAAAAGTATCTCGCCAGCGGTCTGACTCAGAAACAATTCTGCCAGCGGGAAAAACTGGCTTACCCCACGTTTCTCACCTGGCTGCGAAAGTACCGCGCCGC